>NZ_RCVK01000241.1:0-118797 GCF_003667485.1 Micromonospora sp. BL1 | reverse complement strand
CCCGACGACGCCGCCCCGCCCTCCGACGACGTGGCGCGGCTGATCGCCGGCGGCTGCCGGCTCGTCGCGCAGGCGCAGACCGGCCAGGACCTCGACCTGCTACGCCGGGGCATCGACGACCTGGCCGGCGCCGTACGGATCGCCGCCGAGGACGACCCGCGACTGCCCGCCGTACGGATGGTGCTCGGCCACGCGCTCACGCTGGCCCACCGCGTGGGCGGGGACGGCGCCGCGCTCACCCGGGCGGTCGACGAGCTCACCGCTGCGGTACGGGAGGCGGCCCAGCCGGGCCACCCCGTCTTCGCACCGGCCGCACACGCCCTGGCACACGCGCACCTCGAAGCAGGTAGTGCCCGCGCCGCCTGCGACGTGGGCCTGCGCGGCCTGTCCGGGTACGCGTACCAGGTGCTGCTGGGCAGCGGCACGGAAGACGCCGCCACGATCGCGCGGGACGGGGCGACGACGGCTGCGGAGGTGGCACGCTGGTGCCTGGCACAGGACGACGTCGAAGCCGCCGGGGCGGCGTTGGAGACGGGCCGCGGCATGCTCCTGTATGCGGCGACGGTGACCGCTACCGTCCCGGACCTGCTGAGCGCGGCCGGTGAACCCGACCTCGCCGCGGGCTGGACGGCCGTCGACGGCGTCCTGGACGTCGCCGGGGCGCGCCGCGCCGCGCGTGCCGCCGCCGCGCTGACGAACTCCCCGACACCTGCCGTCGGCCGCCTGCTCGGCACGACGAGCTTCGACGAGATCCGCGCCGCACTGGCGTCGCTGGGCCGGGACGCGCTCGTCCATCTGCTGCCCGAGGACGGCAGCGGTGGCGGCCTCGCCGTCGTGGTGCCACGCGACGAGGTGGCTTTCTCTCTTCCGCTGCCGGCGCTGACCGTGCCGCCGGCAGTCGAGCCGTTCTCCGTGGAGATGGGCGAGTGGGCGTGGCGGGTGGCCGTGGGCCCGTTGCTGCACGCCCTGGGCCGCGCCCCGGATCCGGACCGTCCGGCGCGGCTGACGATCGTCGCGCCCGGGCCGCTGGCCGCGGTGCCGTGGCAGGCCGCCCGCGCCCCGGACGGCCGGTACGCCGTGCGGGAGGCCGCCCTCTCGTACGTCGTCTCCGCCCGGCTGCTGTGCGAGCTGGCCTGGCGAGGGCCGGCGACGTCCGGCGCCGGGGTGACCGGCGACGCCGGCCTGACACCGCACGCGATCGTGGCGCGGCCCGCCGGGGCCGACGTCGTCACGCTGGCGCCCCGCCCGGGCGGGGCCGGGGTCGACGAGGCCGAGGACCAGGCGTTCGCACCGGCGACGGCATACCTGGTCGGCGGCGCCCGTACCGTGTTCGCCGCCGGATGGCCCGCGCCGGGCTCCTCGGCGTCGCTGCTCGCCTTCATGACCTCGCACTTTCAGCGAGGGGAGGGACTACCGCCGGCGGACGCGCTGCGCCGCGCCCAGTTGTGGATGCTCGACGGCGGCCGCGCGGCACCGCACTCGATGCCCGAGCACCTGCGCGCGGCGGCGGGCGAGGCGGGATGTGCCGAGGTCGCCGCGTGGGCCGGGGTCACCCACCACGGCAGGTAGGCGACGGGAGCCCTCACGCCAGGCTCACCTGCCGGATCCCGTCGGTCTCACGCACGTCGCAGACCGCGACCGGGCCCCGCAGGTCCCGGTGCCGGAACAGCTCCCGGGCGAGCGGGGTCACCAGTGCGCTCTCGATGTGGGAGCCGATCCCCCGGCCACCCATCTCGAGGTTCCCGATCGCACCGCCCAGCAGTTGCTGCCGGGCCCGGTCGGTGAGCGTCAGGTCGATGCCGCGTTCCGCGCGTAACCGCTTGGCGACGTGCGACATCTGCAGGTCGAAGATCCGCGCCGCGGTCGCGGCGTCGATGAAGTTGAAGACCACGATGTTGTCACCGAGCCGGTTGAGCAGCTCCGGCCGGTTGATCTCCTCGGTGAAGTGCCGCTTCACCGCCCTGCGGATCCGCTCCTCCAGCTCGACCCGGCTCAGTGGCGCCTGCCGCGGGTCCGCCGCGGCCTGGGCCGCGTAGTCCTCGGGGGTGACCCCGAGGTTCGAGGTGAAGACCAGGACCGTCTCGGAGAAGTAGACGGTCGACCCGCTGCCGTCGGTGAACCGGCCCTCGTCGAGGATCTGCAGGAACTTGTCGAGGATCCGGTCGTGCGCCTTCTCGATCTCGTCGAAGAGCAGCAGGCTGAACGGCCGCTGCCGCACGGCGTTCGTCAACTCCCCGCCGGCGTCGTGCCCGATGTATCCCGGTGGGGCGCCGCCGAACCGGTCGGCGGAGTGCTCGGCGGCGAACTCGCTCATGTCGAACCGGGTGTAGGCCCTGGGGTCGCCGAAGATGACCTTGCTCAGTTCCTTGGCCAGCTCGGTCTTCCCGACGCCGGTGGGGCCGGCGAAGAACAGCACCCCGCGCGGCCGGGACACGTTCGTCCCGGCCTGCGCCCCGGAGAGGCCCAGCACGGCGCGGATCAGGATGTCCACCGAACGCTGGATCGCCTCCGGCTGGCCGAGGACGTGCTTGCCGATCTCCTCGGCCGCATCCTCCATCCGCTTCCGTAGGTGCGGCGCCCGCCACGGGTTGTCGTGCACACCGACCCGGTAGCACCGGACCGCCTCGTCGATGTCCCCCACCGGGGTGCCCATCCGCGCCGCGAGCCGGGCGACCGCCATCATGCCGCGCAGCGTCATGCCCTGGGTCTGTTCCGCGAACCGCCGATCCAGCAGGTGCTGGTCGGCCTCGCTCGCCTCGCGGTAGCCGGACAGCGTCCCGGCGAGCCAGCCCGCGGCCGTCGCCCGCTCGCCGAGGCCGGGCAGCGGCACGGCGATCTTGCGTACGTCGTCGTTGCCGGCCGTGAGCCACACCGGAAGGTCCCGTTCGTTGTCGACGGCCCAGATCACCGGGTTGAAGAGCGCTCGCCGGTCCGATCCCGCCGGCCTGGGGTAGGTCATCCGCGACAACCTGTCGCAGCGGGCGAAGAAGGTGTGTTCGGCGGCTTCCAGATGGGCCGGATCCGGCATCAGACGCGACGCGAAGTCGATCAGGATCGCGCTGCGCGAACCGGCCAGCACGACCCGCTCGACGGCGTCGGACAGCCGGCCGAGCCGGCTCTCCTCGTCCGGCCACGATCCCCACGGCGACGTGCCGTCCGGCTGGACGACCGCCGCTGCCGCCTGAGCCGTGGCGGCGTCCGCGGGGAGCGGGCTCAGCCCGGCGACGGCGTCGGCGACCACCAGGTGGGGATACCCCTCCTCGGCGAGGATCCGGCTCAGGGCGGCCCGCAGGTCGAACGGCTGCGGGCCGTCCTCGCCCGGCAGCAGGAACACGTCCCGCACGTTGCCGTATAGGACGACCTGCGAGTTGACGGAGAGCGCGGTGCGCACCTCGCGCAGCCAGGCCGGAATGGTCATGCGGTCCTCCCGAGGCGGTGCGGCGACACCGGCATCTGACGGACAGCGGCCTCAGCCGGCCTGCGGGGCGCGCACCGCTTCCGCCCCGACGATGTCCAGCGCGGCGGCCACTATCCGGTCCACGTCGGCCCGCTCCCCCAGCGCGCCGAGCACTGTCTCGCCCGGATCGGTGCCGGCGTGCGGCGGCTGCTCGACATCGGTTGCCGCACTCGCCCGCCCGAAGACGGTCCCGAGGACGTCGACCACCACCTCGGCCGCGGACTCGCCCCGGCCGATCCGTTCCCCGATCGCCTCGACGGCGTACGCGGCGAGCCGGGTCAGCTCGGCGTCGGCCCGCGCGTCCCGGTCGGCCGGCGCAAGCGGCGCGACGGCGGCGTCCTCGGGCGGCGCCGCGGCCACCGGCGTCTCCTTGCGTCCGAGCGGACGCTCGACGTACCTCTCGTACCAGTCGATACGGCTGCGCATGGCGGCCAGGACGCGCTCCACCTCCCGTGCGACCACCGGCGGTTCGCTGCCCGTCCAGTCGCCGGTCATCTCCGCACGGCGCTGCGCCCACGCCTCCAGTGGCCACACGTCGTTCCCGGCCGTCACCGGAACCCCCACCCAGCCGAGCAGTTCCGTGGCCAGCGCGATGAGCCAGCGGTCCCGGCCCAGTTCGTCGGCCAGCCATCCGGGTATCCGGGGGCGTTGCAGCGCACCGCGGCGCCCGCGCCGTCGGCGGTGGCCGTCGACCGTCGCCGCGTTGAGGCGCCCGGCGATCCAGGCCTCCAGGTTGTGGACCGGCCGGTCGGCGTGGGTCAACAGGTCCTCGACCACTGCCTCGACGTCGTCGTGGAACCGGTCGAGGCACTCGTCGGCGAGGCGTTCGACCGAGACGGAGCAGCCGGCATGGCCCCGGCGGCGCTCGAACCGGCGTGTCACGCGGGCGAACACGATCGGCCAGACGAGGTCGTACGCCGCCCGGACGATCACTCGACGCTCCGTCCCCTCGGCGGTCGCCGCCGCGGCGGCGAGGGTGCCCTCGCGGGCCAGCGCCGTCAGCGCCGGCACGCCGGGATCGACGGCCTGCCGCGTCTCACCCGGCGCGGCGGCCCGGCGGACGGCGGGCATCCGGGCCGCGTCCCGTTGCTGGGACTGCACTGCCGAAGCACCCACTGCGGCTCCTTCCAGAGCGGATTCGTCAGGGATGGTCTCCGATCGCGCCGGGACCGGCGGGATCGGACGGACACAGCCTGCCCCCGGCGCGGGGCGCCGCGCGACCACGCCACGGCACCGAGGGACCCGAGGCGCCACATTCGGTCTCTTCAGTGGATCGATCCACATCGGATGGACCTGAGGGCGAGGGCCAGCCCGCGTTGTCGGAGAGTCGTCCGGTGGCGAGCCGTGAACCAACTCGGCCAACCCCCCTCCGACGTCCTCCTGTCCCCGATGTGGGGTCTTGCGCAACTGGTCGATCTGTGCCGTGAGATCGACGGCGGTGATCGAGGCGGGCGGTCCGTCAGATACCGGTGTCACCTCCGACGAACCATCCGCCGGATCCAGGGAAGAGGCAGGCAACCCGTGTCGTCGCTGTACGCACTGCTGGTGGGCATCAATTCGTACCGGGCACCTGACCTGCGCCGCCTCCGCGGGTGCCGCAACGACGTCGGGCGGGTGGAACAGCTCCTCGGAGCCCGGAACGGATCCGGCCCGACGGCGCGTGTCCGGACACTGCTCGACGAGCAGGCGACCCGGGCGGCGGTCATCGCGGCGTTCCGCGAACACCTCGGCCAGGCAGGCCCCGGCGACACCGCGCTGTTCTGGTTCAGCGGGCACGGCTCGCTCTCGCCGCTGCCGCCGGAGCTGTGGCACCGGGAACCCAGCGGCTGGTGCCAGACACTCGTCTGCCACGACAGCCGGGCCGGCGGGACCGGGACGCCCGACCTCCTCGACTGTGAACTCCGGGTGCTGATATCGGAGGTCGCGTCCCGCGGCGTGCACGTCGCCGTCGTCCTCGACAGTTGCCACTCGGCCGGTGCCACGAGGACCGGTCCCAGCATGGACCCGCAGACCGGCGAGGTGATCCGGCTCGCGCCGGTGGCCCCGCGCTGGGTCGAGCCCGCCACCCGGCCGCCCGCGCTGGAGTCGTTGCTGCCGGAACTCGTCGGTGCCGCCGCTCTCGGCGACAGCCGCGCCGCCGGTGCCCGCGACGTCGGCCCGGACCCGGCCGACGCCGACCACGTGGCGCTCACGGCGTGTCGCGACGACCAGCAGGCGTACGAGACCGGGCCGTGGAACCGGCGCAACGGCATCTTCACCGTCGGCCTGCTCGACGCCGTCGAGCGGTTGGGCCCGGGCGCCACCTACCGCGAGCTGATGGTCGCGGCCCGGTGCGCCGTCGAGAACGCCAGGGACCACCAGGTGCCGACGCTGTACCCGGCTGACCGCGACATCGTCGACCAGCCCTTTCTCGGTGGCGCGTTCCGGACGCCGGCGAGCGCGCTCGTCATGCGGTACCACCGTGGCAGTTGGGAGATCAACGCCGGGTCGATCCACGGGATCAGGGCTGCGGCGGGCGACGACGTCCGCGTCGCCATACACCTCGAGAGCCCGGTGCGCGAAGCCCGAGTGGTCCGGGTGCGCACCGACCTGAGCGTCGTCGAGCCCCTCGGATGGACACCCGACACCGGCCGCCAGTACGACGTGGTGCTCTCCCGGGTGCCCATGCCCGCGGTCTCGGTGGCGGTCGGGGGGACGAGCCGGGACGACCCGGAGACCGCCCGGGCCGTGATCGAGGCGGTGCAGAACGCGGGGCCCGACAACTCTCCCTCACCGCACCTGCGGGTGGTCGCGCTCGACGACACGGAGACGATGCCGGACCTGCGGGTCTCCACGAACGGCGGCCGCATCCGCGTGCTGTCCTTCGACGGCACGCCGTTGACGGACGACCTGACCCGAGCCGAGGTGTACACGGCCGTGGACCGGCTGGAGCACATAGCCCGCTGGCGCACCGTCCGGAACCTGGCCAACCCGGTCTCCCGGCTCGCCAACGCCGTCAAGATCGAGGTGGTCGCGGCGGAACCCGGCGAGGACAGCGCACCGCGGGACCGGGCGCCGTACCAGCCCGGCGACGACGGCACCGTCCTGTTGACGTACACCCGTTCCGACGACCAGTGGATGCCGCCCCTGGTCTTCATCCGGCTGCGAAACACCAGTTCCCGGTCCCTCTACTGCGTGCTGCTCGACCTGACCGACCGGCACGCCATCCACCCACACCTGTACCCGGGCCGGATCATCGCGCCCGGGAACTGCGGTGCGGCCTTCGACGGTGGCCTGGTCGCCTTCCAACTGCCGGACGACCGCGCCGTCGAGCCCGGCGCCGAAGCGCGTGACTACCTGCAGTTGTTCGTGTCGGAGGAGGAGTTCCCGACCACGCCGTTCCACCTCGGCCCACTGGGCACCCCGGGGGCCGCCGACGCGAACCGGAGTCGCTCGGTGTCGTTCACCGGCATCCTCGACCGGCTGGGGATGACCGCCCTTCACCGCGAGGCGGTCCGCCCGCCCTCTGCGGCACCGGACTGGGCGAGCAGCATCCTGACGGTGCGCACCCTGGTCCCGGAGGTCTAGTGGGCGATGAATGGAAACGGCGCGCGCATGCGCGGGTCTTGCCGCGCTCCGTTGGACTCCTCTGAGGTGGCCGGCCGGGTCATGCTGACGTTCGGTTGTGCCGCGGACACCGTACTGGTCCGGCATTGCCGTTCTGCCGCGAGCTAACCCGCTTGTCGTGGTGCGGGGCGCCGGAGAGGATCGGTGAATGGATCTTCGTGCTGCGGAACGGCGGCTCCAGGCCGCTCAGCGTGCCGCCGATGTCGAGTCCCTCGACGCGCTTCTGCACCCCCGGGTCGTGGGTGCCGGACCGGACGGCACGGTCTTCACCAAGGAGGATGATCTGGAGAGCTACCGCTCGGGGGCCCTGCGGATCACCGGCCTGGTGGAGGAGTCGCTCGACGTCCAGGACGACGGTGAGACCGGGGTGACCCGCACGGTCGCTGCGGTGGAAGCGGTTCAGGGCGGGGCCGTCGTGTCCGCGCGGTTGCGCTACACCCGGCTGTGGGTGCGTGAGGACGGCAACTGGCGGGTGTTGGCCGCCACCTTCGTCCCGGTCCAGTGAGCGCTCCGCCCGCGGCCGGTCGAACGCTCAGGCTCCGGCGGTCGGTTCCACCGTGTAGTGGATGGTCTGCGCGACGATCCAGCCGTCCTCGATGACGTACGAGTCGGCGCCGTCGCGGACCCGCGCGCCCGGTGCGTCAGCGGTCCACTCCAGGAACCCGATCCGATCCTCGATCAGCACCGTCGTGTAGGTGAAGTGGGCGCCCGGAAGCTCCGCGCTCAGCCACTGCGCCAGTTTCCGCACCCCGTCGTGTCCCCGGAACACTCCCCTGCGATCGAGGACGACGCAGTCCGGCGACACGTTGCGCTCGATGTCCTCGGCGAACCGGCCCTCGTTCGACAGGCGCAGATGCTCGTCGAGCACCTCGCGCGCCGGGCGCGCCCGCAATTGCTCGGTCATTCACCGAAGCCTCTCGTGCATGGACGACTCACGCCATCATCCAACGCCGGGCGGGCGCCGCGTCGCCGATCGCGGATCCTCGCCGCGCGGTCGCAGGGAGCAGGCGGTGCCCGCGCCGGCTCGCCGGGTGGTCGACGCAATCGTCACCCTGCCGGCGGCGGGGACGACTCGCGGTCGGCCCCCGCCGCCGTCGCACGGCCGGTCAGCCCTTGCGCCATTTCTGGTTGGCAGTGCCCCCACAGTCCCAGAGCTGGAGCCTCGCGCCGTCGCCACTGTTCCAGTCCTTGATGTCGACGCACTTGCCGGCCTGCAGATTGACCAGGTCGCCGGCCGCGTTCAGGGTGAACTGCTGGGCCCCGGTGCCGTTACAGGTGTAGAGCTGCACCACCGCCCCGTTCGCGGTGGACCCGGCGTCGATGTCCATGCACTTGTTGTTCTGGCTCTTCAGCGCCGTGCCGCTGAACGTCCACTTCTGCGCGCCGGTGTTGTTGCAGTTCCACATCTGCAGCGGCGCGCGGTCGGCGAAGTTGGAGCTCGGTACGTCGATGCACTTGTTGTTCCAGGTGCTGACCACGGGCACCCCGGTGGTCGGGGTGCCGCCGCCACCGCCGGTGAACGGGCTGAGGATCAGTCCGGCCGCACGGGGGTCGCCGTCGTGCACCAGCGACTCGAATCCGCCGACGTCGTCGAAGGCGAACGCGTACGCCCGGCCGTCGGTCATGTTGGCGTGGATCAGGCGGGCGTACTGGTTGGTGGGGTTGTTGCGGTAGAAGCCGGCGGCGTCGGTGCTGGGCTGGGTGTCGACGGTGCCGAGCGTGCCCCGGTTGAGGGCGGCGCAGAGCGTACGCGAGATCGGGCCGACAACCTGGTCGTTCGGCGCGGGCAGGTCGCCGTCGCAGCCCCACACGCTGGCCGACGAGGGCCGGTTGAAGGAGGCCACCACCTGGCCGCTGCCGTTGGTGAAGGTCATGGTGTTGCCCGAGGTCCGGCCGTAGTACCGGATGGCCGGCTGGTCGGCGAACGGCGCCACGGTCAGCGTCTTCGTGGTGTACGCGTTCCACGCGGAGGCGATGTAGGAGTCCAGGTAGGTGGCGCTGAGCAGGCCGGCCCCGGCCGCCTTGCCCGGAGCCAGCACGCGCAGCACGGTCCCGTCCGAGCGGGTGTGGACGGTGCCGGCCCAGCCCGGCTGTGCGCGGATGCCGTCGATGACCGCGTTGCGCCCGTTGGCCACCACGTCGCCGGTGCGCTTGGTGACGCCGTTGGCGCCGGTCACGGTGACCGCGTGCGGGATCGCGAACATGTCGACCTGGGAGCTGTTGAGCCACAGCCCGGAGTCGTTGTAGGTGAACTCGCTCCAGTCGAAGAGGATGTCGCGGTTCGCGTCACCGGCCGCCCAGGGCGCGGGCTGCACCAGCCCGTCCGGGGTGAGGAAGAACTTCAGTTTCTGCCCGAGCGCGAAGTAGGCCCGGCCGGAGAAGCCGCGGGGGAACTGGATCGTGGTGCTGCCGCCGTTGCCGGGGCCCGGTATGGAGACGTCCGGCGCGGGCAACGGCGGGATCTGCCCGCCGGTCCACGGCACGAAGGCGCCGCCGGAGGTGACGTAGCCGAGCCGGCCGGAGAACAGTTGGACGCCGATGACATACAGGTAGACCGGGTCGCTGCGGCCGGTGGTGTTGGTGACGGTGACCGGCAGCAACGCCGGTCCGACCGCGTGGGCGGGCGTGGCGACGACGGCGCCCGCGAGCCCGGCGAGCATGGCGGACGCGGCGGCGAGCAGCCTTCTTCGGAGACGCATGGCGACACCTCGCTGGAGACTGGGGGACGGGAGAGCGCTCTCTCAGCAGGGTCCAATTGTTAATATTGTTTGTCAATAGGCGGTTGCCTATGGATCAGGGCCACGGCGAAGGTCACCGGTTGATTAAGATCCACTCCGGAACAGTCGACTGTGGATTGGGTGGGTAGGTTCATGAAGCGCGTACTTTCGATGCTGACGGCGCTGGTGACAGTCGGGGCGGGCCTGACGGTCGGCGCCCCCGCCGCCCAGGCGGCCGGCTCCTGCTCGGGGACCATCACCTACAGCCAGGTGCAGTCGTCCGGGCTCGGTGAACTGGTGATCTACTACAACAGCAGCAACGGCGGCACCAACAGCGCCTGCTTCTACCACCGCGGCGCGGCGTACGGGAAGTCGGCGCCCACCTTCGTGCAGATCTACCGCTGCGCGGAGCGGTCGGGCGAGGGCGCGCACTGCACCCGTTCGGGCGGCACGGACACCAACTCCGGTGACTTCAGCTACTACGCCGGCCCGGTCGCCGTCACCGGTACGGCGAACTACTGCGTCGAGGCGGTCGGCTACATCGGATGGGCCGGTCAGCGCCACCAGATCTACAGCCGCCGCCAGGGCTGCTGACTCCGCTCCCACCCGCACCCGGCCCGCGGCCGGGTCAGTCGGCCGGCGCTCGGCGGCAACGGGCGAGTTCGGCGCGCAGGTCGCGGCGCAGGGCACGGTCCAGCCCGGGCTGGGCGAGCGCCTCGGTGAAGTCGCGGGCCGCCTCGTCCCACCGGCCCAGCCGGGCCAGGGCCGTGCCCCGGTTGTATCGCGGCACGGGGGCGGCCGACAGCGCCACCGCCCGGTCCAGGTCGGCGAGCGCGGCGGCCACGTCGCCGCGCTCGAACCGGACGGCGGCCCGGTTCGTCCACGCCTCCACCAGCTCCGGGTCCCCACTCAGAGCACTGGTGAACAGCTCGTCGGCCTCGGCGGGCCGGCCGCGCTCGGCGCGGACCAGGCCCAGGGTGCACAGCAGCGCGGGCTCCTGCGGCACGTCGGCCAGCCCGGCCCGCGCGGCGGCCTCGGCGGCGTCGAGCGCGCCGCGCTCCACGTGCAGGTTGACCAGGGTGATCCGGGCGTCGAGGTGGCCGGGCTCGATGGCGAGCACCCGCTCCAGGTCGGCGCGCGCCCGCTCGGGGCGGCCCCGCTCCTGGTGGAGCACGGCCCGGTTGTAGTACGCCTCGGGCAGGTGCGGTCCCAGCCGGATGGCGGCGTCGTAGTCCCGGATCGCGGCTCGGGTCCGGCCCGCCACCCGGTACAGGGCGGCGCGGTCCACGTAGTACTCACAGTTGCCGGGGTCCTGGGCGATCACGGTGTCCAGATCGGCCAGCGCCCGCGCCGGGTCGCCCAGCGCGAGGTGAACCTGCGCCCGGTTGTGGCGCAGCCGGGCCAGGTCCTGCGGGCGCTCGCCGGGGCCGAGCGCGGCCGTCAGCCGGGCCAGCCCGTCGTCGACCAGCCGTAGCGCCCGGGCGGGCCGGCCCGCCCGGCTGTCCAGCAGCGCCAGGCCCTGCTCGTAGAAGACCGTCGACAGCAGCCGCCGGCGGGGGTCGGCCAGCCCGGCGGCGAGGCGCAGCGCCCGTTCCAGCCAGAGCCGGGCCTGTGCCGGGTCCTGGTCGGCCGCCGGCAGGTGCCGGGCGTACAGCATGGCTGTGGCGTACGCCGCCGACATGGTGATCTTCGGGTCGTCGGTGGCGGTCCGCGCCTCGTCGTAGAGGTCAAGCGCCTCGGCGGCCCGGTTCAGGGCAGCCAGTGCGGTGGCCAGGCCGGTGGTGAACGCCCACCAGTGCCTCAGGTCGCGGTCGGGGGTGACCGCCGCCCGCCCGCGCCGGGCGACCCGGGCCGCGTGGTGGTAGTAGCCGGCGGCCAGGCTGTCGCCCAGGGTCCGCCGCAACGCCTGCGGGGTGCGCTCGTCGGGCGCCGGGTCGGGGGCCCCGTCATCGCGGAGGTCGAGGCGAACCGGGGTCGGCCCGAGCCGGCGGGCCAGCGCGTCCAGCAGCTCGGCGGTCGTCTCGTCGGCGGAGGCGACATGGTCGAATCGGACGGTCACGGGCCGCCGGAGTGTGCCGGCCCAGGCCGCCACCAGCTCCGCCGCGCCGTAGGCCAGGCAGGCGGTCCGGCGGGCGGGGTGGAAGCGGATCGGCTCCTCCTCGGCGGCCGGCCGGGCCGCCGGATCGAGTCGGGGAGCAATCGCCCGCAGCTCGACCGCGTGCCGCGCCGCCAGGCGGGGCCGGTCGGCGGCGACCCGGCCGAGGAAGGCCGAGACACCGGCGTACGGCCCGTGGTCGCGGTGGCAGTCGTAGCGCTCCGGCCCGCCGCTCACCGCCGGACCCACCGCCGCAGGGGCGGGCGCCCGGGAGCGCCCGCCGTGCCGGCAGCTACCAGCACCACTCGATCCACAGCCGGCGTGCGCCGGACACCAGGCGGAGCGCAGTCGTGCGACGGACGGTCATCTTCCTCACAAGAACCTCCGATGTGATCCACCTCAGGGCTGGCCCAGAGCTTAATACTCATCGATGAAAATAAGAAAGGTGTTCGCGATTCGCGGCGGACCTCCACCAACCGCCAGGCAGTGCGCCTAGGTGAGCGCGTGCACCAGCGCGGTCGCCGCTCCGATCAGGAGGGTCACGCCGGTGCCGGCACCGACGACGGCGCTGAGGGTGAGGTCGTACCGCCGGGCGACGGCGACGCCGGCGACCGCGACCAGGGTGACGAGCACGGCCCAGATCGCGAGGGCCGGATACCCGAGCAGTGGCGCCAGGGGGAAGAAGTGCAGGCCGACGATCAGGGCGACCCACGCCGGAACCAGGGACGCGCGGCCGGTCCGCTGGAGCCAGATCGCGCCGGCGGCGCAGAGGACCACCTCGATCAGGACGATCACCCCGAAGACCGGCCCCGTCCTGTCGTCCACGGAGCTGCCCTCGTCCCAGGTGCGTACGGCGACGACGCCGCCGGCGATCGCTGCCGCCAGGGACAACACCGAGCCGACGCCGAGCCACGGACGCCACGCCTTCGGCGGCGCCTCCTGCGCCCAGCCGAACCAGGCCATCCCGAAGACTCCGAAGATCGCGGCGGTGGCGGCGGCGTTGGCCGTGAACTCAGCATCCATCGGCGCAGTCTATGGGCGGACGACAAGTCGCTCCGGAGAGTGCCGGCGCAGGCGTCACGACGCCTGGTCCGGGACGCCGGCCCAGGTCCAGGCGCTGCGCTGCCCGCATCCGGTGAGGCCGTCAGCCGGCCGCCGTCCCGGCGGGACGGATCACCGCGTCGAGCCAGCGCAGCTGCCGCCGGACGTGGACGGCCTCCCCACCCTCGTGGCCGTTGAACGGGTACGTGTGCATCTCCCGTGGCGGAGTGGCCGACGCGGCGGCGGCGTACTGGTTGTAGGCGGCGAAGCCGGTGCTCGGCGGGCAGACCTCGTCCCGCAGGCCGATCCCGAAGTGCGCCGGAGCGGTGGCCCGCCGGGCGAAGGTGACGCCGTCGACATAGGACAGCGTGTGCCGGACCTGCTCCTCCGCCTCGCGGTGCACCGCCAGGTAGCGGGCGATCTCGCCGTAGGGGGAAGCCTCGGTGAGCTCGATGGCGCGCTGGATGTCGCACAGGAACGGGGCGGTGACCAGGAGCGCGGCGAGGCCGTCGACGAGGCCCGCCGCCGCGAGCGCGAGTCCACCACCCTGGCTGTTGCCCACCGCGGCGACGCGGGCCGGGTCCACCCCGGGCAGTTCGCGGACGGCGTCGATCGCGCGGACCGCGTCGGTGATCAGGCGGCGGTAGTGGTAGTCGTCCGGGGCCAGGATTCCCCGGGTGGCGGGGCTGGGCCCGCCGGGCGCGTCGTGCGGGTCCGGGGTGTCCCCGCGGCTGAACAGTCCGGCCTGTCCCCGGTTGTCCACCAGCAGGTGGGCGTAACCGGCCACCGGCCAGGTGAGCCGCTCGCCCGGCAGGCCCCGGCCGCGTCCGTAGCCGGGGTACTCCACCACGGCCGGCAGTGGCGCCTGCACGCCCGCGGGACGGGTGTACCAGGCCCGGACCGGTTCGCCGGCGAAGCCGGCGAACGTCACGTCCCACATGTCGACCAGCCGCAGGTCGGTGGGTTCGGGACGGACGCGGACGAGCGGCGGGGTGGCCGCGGCGGCGGTGAGGGTGGCGCGCCAGAACCGGTCGAAGTCGGCGGGCTCGACGACGGCCGGCGTGTAGCGACGGAGCTGGTCGAGGGAGTTGTCAATCGACGCTCTTGACACGTGATAACGATACCCATAAATTTCCGAAAGGCTTACGGCGTATTACCGGAAAGTTCCGGTCGATGGTCAGGCGGGAGGATGAGCTTGGCATCCCCGATCCCGCGCGGTCGCCGTACGCCCTGGCGGCGGGCCCTGCGCCGGGACTGGCAGCTCTATTCGCTGGCCGTCCTGCCGCTGCTGTTCTTCCTGACGTTCCGCTACCTGCCGATGCTGGGCAACGTGATCGCGTTCCGGCGCTTCCAGCCGGGCGGCAGTCTGTTCGGCGAGTACTGGACCGGGCTGCGGTACTTCCGGCTGTTCTTCACCGACCCCACCTTCTGGAACGTGTTCACCAACACGCTCGTGCTGGGCGCGCTGACCCTGGTGTTCTGCTTCCCGCTGCCGATCGTGCTCGCACTGCTGCTCAACGAGGTGCGCAACCGGGCCCTCAAGCGGTTCGTGCAGTCGGTGTCCTACCTGCCGCACTTCCTGTCGATCGTGATCGTGGCGGCCATGGTCCTCCAGCTGCTGTCGGTGGACGGCGCGGTGAACCAGATGCTGCGGGTCGTGGGCGGCGAGCCGGTCCCGTTCATGCAGCAGGCGGGATGGTTCCGGACGATCTACGTCTCCTCGGAGGTCTGGCAGACGGTCGGCTGGGGCACCATCCTCTACCTCGCCGCGCTCACCACCGTCGACGGCGACCTGTACGAGGCGGCCCGCATCGACGGCGCCAACCGGTGGCGGCAGACGTGGCACGTGACGCTGCCGGGGATCCGGCCGACGATGGTGACCCTGCTGATCCTCAACATCGGCACCTTCATGGCCGTCGGCTTCGAGAAGATCCTGCTGCTGTACAACCCGCTCACCTACCCGACGGCGGACGTGATCTCGACCTACCTGTACCGGGTGGGCATCGTCTCCGGGAACCTCAGCTACGCCGCCGCGATCGGCCTGTTCGAGTCCGTGATCGGGCTGACGCTGGTGCTGTCGGCGAACGCGATCTCCCGGCGCACGGTGGGGACGAGCCTGTGGTGAGCACGCAGGACCGTACCCGGACCCCTACGCGGGAACCGGCGGCCCGGCCGCGTGGCCCCCGGCCGACCCGGGGCTACCGGGTCTTCCAGGTGGTGAACGCCGTCGTGCTGACCGGCGTCGTGGTGGTGACGCTGTACCCGTTCCTCACCATCGTGGCCCGCTCGCTCAGCGACAACGCGTACATCGTCGCGGGCGAGGTGAACCTCGTGCCGCGGGGGTTCAACCTCACCGCGTACCGGGTGGTGACGTCCGACCCGACGTTCTGGGTCAGCTACCGCAACACCGTCTTCTACACGGTGGTCGCCACGCTCATCTCCGTCGTGCTGACCACCTGCTACGCGTACGTGCTGTCCAAGCGGCACCTGCGGGGCCGGACCGCGCTGGTCGGGATCGCCGTGTTCACCATGTTCTTCACCGGCGGCCTGATCCCCAACTACGTCCTGGTCACCAGCCTGGGGTTGAAGAACACCGTGTGGGCGATCGCCCTGCCCAACGCCATCAACGTGTTCAACCTGCTGGTGATGAAGGCGTTCTTCGAGAGCCTGCCGGTCGAGCTGGAGGAGGCCGCCGCCGTCGACGGCCTGAACACGTACGGCACGCTGCTGCGGATCGTGCTGCCGCTGTCGAAGGCCATGGTCGCCACGATGGTGCTGTTCTACGCCGTCTCGTTCTGGAACTCCTGGTTCGCCGCGTTCCTCTACATGGACCGTCAGGACCTGCTCCCGGTGACCGTCTATCTGCGCAACCTCATCGCGGGCGCGACCGACGCCACGCAGACCGGCGGTGGCCTCGGCAGCGCCGGCGACGTCGTGCAGTCCGCCGCCACCATCCAGTCCGTGACGATCGTGCTGACGATCCTGCCGATCCTCGCGGTCTATCCCTTCATCCAGCGCTACTTCGTCTCCGGAGTCATGCTCGGCGCCGTGAAGGGATAGCCGCCCACGCACCCCCCACCACCGGAAGGAAGAACTCATGGCCCAGCTGTCCCGGCGCCAGGTGCTGCTCGCCACCGGCGCGGCCGCCGTCGTCTCCCTGGCGGGTTGCGGCGACGACACCCCCGACAAGAAGGACCTCGACCGCAACCGTGCCGGCGCGATGGAGAAGTACGGTGTCGGGGACCAGTTCAAGGCCACCGAGCCGGTCACGTTCTCGATCCTCTACAACAACCACCCGAACTACCCGCTCAAGCCGGAGTGGCTGTTCTGGACCGAGCTGGCCGGGCGGACGAACGTCAAGCTGGACCCGGTAGCCGTGCCGCTGAGCGACTACGAGCAGAAGCGCAGCGTGCTGGTCGGCTCCGGCGACGCCCCGCTGATCATCCCGAAGACCTACCACCCGCAGGAGAACTCGTACGTCTCCTCCGGCGCGATCCTGCCGGTCAGCGACTACCTCGACCTGATGCCGCACTTCAAGGACAAGATCGAGCGGTGGAAGCTCCAGCCGGAGATGGACACGCTCCGGCAGGAGGACGGCAAGTTCTACCTGCTGCCCGGGCTGCACGAGAAGCCCTGGCAGGACTACACCCTCGCGGTCCGCACCGACGTGCTGGAGCAGCTGAAGATCCCGTCCCCCACCACATGGGACGAGGTGTACGCCATGCTCAAGGCGATGAAGGCGGCCCACCCGGACGTCATCCCGTTCTCCGACCGCTTCGGCAAGCCCAACCCGGCCGGCAACCTGCTGAACATGCTCGCCCTGGCACACGGCCTGCCCGGCGCCGGCTGGAACTACCAGCCGACGGCCTGGGACGCCGGGGCCGGGAAGTACGTCTTCACCGGCGCCTCGGACGGCTACCGGCAGGTGGTGGAGTACCTGCACAAGCTGGTCGCCGAAGGGCTGCTCGACCCGGAGACGTTCACCCAGACCGACGACCAGGCCCGGCAGAAGCTCGCCAGCGGCAAGTCCTTCGTGATCAGCACGAACGCGCAGACGCTGGTGAACGACTACCGCCCAGACATCGCGAAGATCAACCCCAACGCACGGCTCGGCAAGATCCTCTTCCCGGTCGGACCGGCCGGCCCGGTCAACGCGGCGAGCCGGCTGGAGAACGGCGTGATGATCTCCAGCAAGGCCCGCGAGGGCAAGAACTTCGTGGCCATGATGCAGTTCGTCGACTGGCTCTGGTACTCCGACGCCGGCCAGGAGTTCGCCAAGTGGGGCGTCGAGGGCACCACGTACACCAGGGACGCCTCGGGCAAGCGCACCCTCGCCCCGGACGTCAACGTCATCGGGCTCAACCCCAAGGGAACCAAGCATCTGCAGAAGGACTTCGGCTTCTACAACGGCGTCTTCGCGTACGGCGGCAAGCTCGACCTGGTGCAGTCGTTCTTCTCGCCCGAGGAACTGGAGTTCCAGAAGGAGATGAACGCCCGCAAGGCCGCGCCCTGGGTGACTCCGCCACCCGCGCCGCTCAGCGACGAGGAGCGGGAGCAGACGACGCTCTGGGCGACCGCGCTGAAGGACCACGTCACCCAGAACACGCTGAAGTTCGCCCTCGGCCAGCGGCCGCTGAGCGAGTGGGACGCCTACGTCTCGGAGCTGAAGGGCAAGAACGCGCAGGCCTACATCGACCTGGTCAACAAGGCGTACGAGCGGTACCGCAAGAGCCACGGCTGAGCGGCGATGCGCGGCACCGTTCCCGAGCGGCCCGTCGGCCGGCTGACCGACGCCTGGCGTACCTGCGTCGGCACCGGCCGGTTCGACCTGGCCCTGCGACGCGACTATCAGGACTCGCTGGCGCTGGTGCAGCGGGACATCGGTTTCCGGCACATCCGCGGGCACGGGCTGCTCAGCGACGGCGTCGGGGTGCACCGCCCCTACGACTATCGGGGCGAGCGCCGGGTGCGGCACGCCTTCACCTACGTCGACCAGGTCGTCGACGCCTACCTCGAAATGGGCATCCGGCCCTTCGTGGAGCTGGGGTTCATGCCCTCGGCGCTCGCCTCCGGCGACCGGACGGTGTTCTGGTGGCGAGGCAACGTCACGCCTCCCCGGTCGTACACCGAATGGGGTGACCTGGTCCGCGCCACGGTGGCCCACCTGGTCGACCGGTACGGCCTCGACGAGGTGCGCGGCTGGCCCGTCGAGGTGTGGAACGAGCCCAACCTGCCGGCGTTCTGGGCGCGCGCCGACCAGGACGCCTACCACCGCCTGTACGAGGTGTCGGCGCACGCCGTCAAGGACGTCGACGCGGCGCTCCAGGTCGGTGGCCCGGCGCTGTCCCCCGGTGCCGACGAGTGGCTGAAGCCCTTCGCCGAGTTCGTCACCGACCGGGACGTGCCGGTCGACTTCGTCAGCCGGCACGCCTACACCTCCGGCCCGGCCCGGCACCTGCCGTTCGGCACCCGGCAGACCCTGGCCCCGGCCGCGGACCTGCTGGAGCAGTTCGCCGCGCCCCGCCGGCACCTGGCCGGCACCGCGCTGGCCGACCTCCCGGTGCACATCACCGAGTTCAACTCCTCCTACCGGCCGGACAACCCGATCCACGACACGGCCTTCCACGCCGCCTACCTCGCTCCGGTGCTGGCCGGCGGCGGGGACCTGGTCGACTCCTTCTCCTACTGGACCTTCAGCGACGTGTTCGAGGAGGAGGGGGTGCCGACCGCGCCGCTGCACGGCGGCTTCGGCCTGCTCACCCACCGGCAGATCAAGAAACCCACCTACCACCTGTACGCGTTCATGGCCCGGCTCGGCGACGAGGTGCTCGCGCGCGGGCCGGACCACCTCGTCACCCGGCACCCCGACGGCCGGGTCGCGGTGCTGGCCTGGGCCCCTGTCGACGTCACCGGCCGGGAGCCGGCACCAGAGGGGCACACCGTGTCGCTGTCGGTGCCGATCGGCACGCCGGGCACCGCGTCGGCGTTCCTGCTCCGCTCCTCGGTGAGCGAGGACGCCGGCAACGCCTGGGCGGCCTGGCGGGAGATGGGCAGCCCGCACTCGCCCCGGCCCCGGCAGCTCGACGCGTTGCGGGAGGCCGCCGAGCCGGCCCGTACCCATCAGGCCCTGCCGGTCGCGGGCGGGCGGGCGGACCTCGACCTCTTCCTCGCCCGGCACGAGGTGACCCTCGCCGAGCTGACTGCGGTGGTGGACGAGACCCCGCCGTGGTGGGACGACGACCGGTTGCTCGACCCACCCGGGGAGCGATCATGAGCGCCAGCCCGGCCGGCGGGCTGCGGGAGTTCGGCGACGGGCCGCTGTCGCGGGCCGCCGCGACGGTCCACATCCTGCTCGTGGTCGAACTGCTGCTCCTGGTGAGCATGCTGCCCGGCCTGGCCGTGCTCATGCTGCTCGAACGCGACAGCAGCAACCTCCCGCTGGTCGCCGCCGCCGCGCTGCCGGTCGGTCCGGCGGTCTCGGCCGCCCTGTACACGCTGCGGCACCAACGCCCCGACCTGACCGATCTGCGTCCCGCGGCCGCGTTCCGCCGGGCCTACCGGGCCAATCTGCCGGGCGTGCTGCGCGTCTGGGCGCCCACGCTGCTGTGGCTCGCAGTCATCGCGGTCAACCTGGCGAACCTGCCCGCCGCCGCCGTCCCCGGCTGGTGGGCGGTGCCGCTCGTGGCGGTCGGTGCGGGGGTGGTCCTGGTCGGCCTCAACGCGCTGGTGATCGTCTCGTTGTTCACCTTCCGCACCCGCGACGTGCTCCGGCTCGCCGTCTACTACGTGGCGCGCAAGCCCGGCGTCACGTTCGGCAACGTCGTGCTGCTGGCCGCCGCCGCCGGTGTCACAGCGGTGTTCTCCGAGGCGGTGCTCGCCCTGCTGGCCGCGCTCCTGGTGCTGGGGCTGCTGCGGGTCGGCGGCCCGATGATCGACGACATCCGGGCGGAGTTCACCGCATGAGCGTTCCGGTCACCGGCCGGGCGTCGGCCGCCGCCGCCGGCGAGTCGACCTGGCACGCCGCCTGGCTGCCGCCCGCGGCGTTCCGCGAACTCGGCTCCCGGCCGGTGCTGGTGCACGGCGACGGCCTGCTGGTCGACACGGTCCTCGACGAGGTGAGCCGGGCCTGCGCCCGGTACGGCGGGCGGGTCTGGCACGGTCCACCGTGGCAGGTGGACGCCGACCTGGTGCTGGCCCTGCGCGAGGCCGGCCCGGTGCCGAACGCGGCTGCGGAGGCGGCCCGGCTCGGTGCGACACCGGCGGTGAACGGCTCCGGCGACGGCGGCCTCGGCGACGAGGGGTACCTGCTGGCGCGGACGAACGGCGTGACCGTGGTGCTGGCCGACGCGCCGGCCGGCCTGCTGTACGGGATGTTCCACGTGGTCCGGCTCGGCGCGGCGGCCTTCGACGACGACCTTCCGGCGCGCCGGCACCGGCCGGCGCTGGACCGGCGGATGCTCGACCACTGGGACAACGTGGCCGTACACCCGGTGTCGGGCCAGGTCGAGCGGGGCTACGCCGGCGGCTCCCTGTTCTGGCGCGACGGCGCCGCCCGGCGCGAGCCCGCCCGGCTCCGGGACTACGCCCGTCTGCTCGCCGCCTGCGGCGTCAACGCGGTCTCGGTGAACAACGTCAACGTGCACGACACCGAGGCACTGCTGCTGACCGACCGGCTCGGCGACGTCGCGGAGATCGCCGAGGTGCTCCGCCCGTACGGCATCCGGGTGCATCTGTCGGTGACCTTCGCCGCCCCGGTGGTCCTCGGCGGCCTGCCCACCGCCGACCCGCTGGACGACCGGGTCCGGGCCTGGTGGATCGACGCCACCCGGCGGGTCTACCAGCGGATCCCCGACTTCGGCGGCTATCTGGTGAAGGCCGACTCCGAGGGCCGGCCCGGCCCGTTCGCGTACGGGCGTGACCACGCCGACGGCGCGAACCTGCTCGCCGAGGCGCTCGCCCCCCACGGCGGCGTGGTGCGCTGGCGGGCGTTCGTCTACGACCACCACCAGGACTGGCGGGACCGGTCGACCGACCGGGCCCGGGCCGCCCACGACCATTTCGCGCCGCTGGACGGACGATTCGCCGACAACGTGATCCTCCAGGTGAAGTTCGGCCCGATCGACTTCCAGCCACGCGAACCGGTGTCCCCGGTGCTCGCCGCGATGCCGGCCACCCGGTTGGCGGTGGAGGTGCAGGCGACGCAGGAGTACACCGGCCAGCAGCGGCACGTCTGCTACCTCGGGCCCTGGTGGAGCGAGGTGCTGCGGTTCCGCCCCCGGGGCGAGGCCGGCGGCACGATCGCCGACGTGGCGGCCGGGCGGGCGGGCGCCGGTGGCGGTCTGGCCGCCGTGGCCAACGTGGGCGACGACCCGTTCTGGACCGGGCATCCGCTGGCGCAGGCGAACCTGTACGCCTTCGGCCGGCTCGCCTGGGATCCGCTGCTGGATCCCGGCGCGATCCTCGACGAGTGGATCGACCTGACCTGGCTGCCGGTCACCACGGGCGATCCGGAAGCGGTGCGGCGGACGATGCACGCGATCATGGACGATTCCTGGCGCACCTACGAGCGCTACACCGCCCCGCTCGGCGTGGGCTTCATGGTGCGGCCCGGACACCACTACGGCCCGGACGTGGACGGGTACGAGTACACCCCGTGGGGCACGTACCACTTCGCCGACCGCGACGGCGTCGGGGTGGACCGGACCCGGGCGACCGGCACCGGCTTCACCGGCCAGTACCCGCCGCCGTGGTCGGAGGTGTACGAGTCACGGGAGCGCTGCCCCGACGAGCTGCTGCTGTTCTTCCATCACGTCCCGTACGGGCACGTGCTGCACAGCGGCCGCACCGTCATCCAGCACATCTACGACACGCACTTCGCCGGGGTCGAGGAGGTGGCGGCGATGCGGGAGCGGTGGCGGCTCCTCGCCGGGGCGGTCGACCCGGCCGTCCACGACCGGGTGGCCGAGCGCCTCGACGAACAGCTCCGCAGCGCCGTCGAGTGGCGGGACCAGATCAACACGTACTTCTTCCGCAAGTCCGGGGTGCCGGACGCGCACGGTCGCCGCATCCACTGAACCGGCACGTTCACCAGGGGTGCACGGTGCCGTCCGCCAGCCGGTTCACCGGCAGGTAGGCCGGCGCGTACGGGTAGCGGGCCGCGGCCTGTTCGTCGATGTCCACCCCGAGCCCCGGGGTCTCGGCCGGGTGCAGGTATCCGCCGTCATAGTGGTAGCCGTGCGGGAACACCTCGTCCGTCTGCTCGGTGTGCCGCATGTACTCCTGGAGGCCGAAGTTGGGGATGGCGATGTCCAGGTGCAGCGCGGCGGCCATGCAGACCGGCGAGAGGTCGGTGGCGCCGTGCGAGCCGCTGCGGACGTGGTGCAACGCGGCGAGGTCGAAGATGCGCCGCAGGTGGGTGATCCCGCCGGCGTGGACCACAGTGGTGCGGACGTAGTCGATGAGCTGTTCCCGGATGAGCTGGGCGGCGTCCCAGATGCTGCTGAAGACCTCGCCGACGGCGATCGGCGTGGTGGTGTGCGAGCGGATGAGCCGGAACCCCTCCTGGAGGTCCGCCGGGACGGGGTCCTCCATCCAGGTCAACGCGTACGGCTCCAGGCTCCTGCCGAGCCGCGCCGCCTCGATCGGGGTGAGCCGGTGGTGCACGTCGTGCAGCAGTCGGAGGGTGGGGCCGAACTCCTCGCGGACCCGGGCGAACACGCCCGGCACGTGGGCCAGGTACGCCTCCGTCGACCAGGTCGTCTCGGTCGGCAGCGCGGCGTCGGCGGGCTCGTAGAACATCTTGTCGGCGCTGACGCCGTACGTCCGGGGCAGGCCGGGCACGCCGCACTGCACCCGCACCGCGCGGTAGCCGAGGTCGACGAAGCGGGCGACCTCGGTCAGCACCTCGTCGGCGGTCTCGCCGTTGGCGTGGCCGTACACGGTCACGCCGTCGCGGGACCGGCCGCCGAGCAACTGGTAGACCGGCAGCCCGGCGACCTTGCCCTTGATGTCCCACAGCGCGGTGTCCACGGCGGCGACGGCGCTCATCGTGACCGGCCCGCGCCGCCAGTACGACCCCTGGTAGAGGTACTGCCAGGTGTCCTCGATCCGGGCCGGGTCCCGCCCGATCAGCAGCGGCACGACGTGGTCGCGCAGATAGGACGCGACTGCGAGTTCCCGGCCGTTGAGGGTGGCGTCGCCGACGCCGGTGACTCCCTCGTCGGTGACGACCTTCAGCGTCACGAAGTTGCGGCCGGGACAGGTCACGATGACCCGGGCATCGACGATTCTCATCCGGTCTCCCCTGCGGTCGGCACGCCGGTCACCACAGGATTATCCATCATCGTCGATCGACGAGGGGGCCGGTGCGGGGCCGGACCGGTCAGGCCGGTTCGGGTACGCCCCCGGGCTCCCCGTCGTCGGGCATCGGCTCGACCGGCGCCTCGGGCAGCTCGCCGGGCGTGTCCGGGAGGAGTTCGCCGGGGTCGTCCGGCACGTCCTCACGCGGGTCGATCGGCGGGTACACCTCGGGATCGAGGTCGGGGTTGGTCATCGGCCCAGTATCCGACGCCACCGCCCGGACCGCCCGCCGAGCGCACTCGCCGGCGTCTCCCCGGGTGACGCGTCCGCCCGCTTGCGCAACCACAGCCACACCCCCGCCGACAGGCACGCCGCGCCCCCGATCGCGACCGCCGTCTCGGCCGGTTCGGAGAGATCGTCGAGGAACGGGAAGGTGCGGGTGGCCGCCATCGCCAGCAGCCCGATCAGCAACAGGAGGCCGGCGGCAACGCGCTGGATAATCATGTGCTTCATTGGATCATGACCTCGCCACAGCCGCAGGCGCCGTCGCCCCGGTCGTTGCCGCGCCACCGCGAGCAGGCCGCCGTCCCGGCGTCCGCCGGACACCGGGCCGGCCGGGCGGAGAACGTGCGAGCCCGGCGGTGACCGGGCTCGCGCGCAGGTGATCGACGGCGGTCAGCGAGGGCGGGAGCCGGTCAGCGGCGGAACGGCCCGGTGACGCAGTAGGTGACGCCGCCGGAGGACGAGCCGGTCGTGCCGCGCTGCGACGAGAAGTACAGCCGGTCCCCCGCCGGGGTGAACGCCGGCCCGGTGATCTCCGAACCGCTCTGTCCGGTGATCCGCAGGAAGACGGAGATCTTGTCGTCCGGCGTGATCATGCAGATCTCCATGTTGCCGCCGTCCTCGGCGACGTAGAGGTCACCGGCCGTGGACCCGGTGATGTTGTCGACGCCGGTCAGCGGAGCGGTGCCGGGGCTGACCAGGTTGTCGTCGTAGGCGAGTTCGTACGTGCCGGCGGCCAGGTTGACCTGCCACACGCGGTTGTCGCCCTTCGTGGTGAACCAGACGGTGTCGTCCGCGTAGTGGCAGCCCTCGCCACCGTTGAACGTCTTCGCGCCGGACACCTGCTGCCGGGTCGGGGTGGGCGAGCCGTCCGGGTCGGGCACCGTGGCCCAGGTGAACGTGCCGGAGGTGGCCGTACCGGCGCGGAAGACCTGGAGGGTTCCGGCGGACAGGTCGCCCCAGGTGGCCGGCACGAAGCGGTAGAACTTGCCGTCGGTCTCGTCCTCGGTCAGGTAGACGACCCGGCGGACCGGGTCGGCCGCGGCCGCCTCGTGCTTGAACCGGCCCATCGCGGGACGCGCCACGGCGGTCCCGCCGAGGGGGTACGTCTCGAAGACCCGGCCCAGGGACACCTCCTCGCAGGAGAGCCAGGTGTTCCACGGCGTCTTCCCCCCGGCGCAGTTGCTGTTGGTGCCGGAGAGGATCCGCGACGCCCCGACCACGGCACCGCTGGAGTTGAAGACCAGACGTGAGGCGCCGCCGCCCGCGCCGGCCGCCACCTCGGAGTTCGACACGTAGATCCAGCCGGAGCCGTTGGGGAACACGGCGCCGCCGTCCGGAGCGTCGTGCCAGGTGTACGACGTCCCCGGCACCGTCCGGCGGGAACGCGCGACGATCGAGCTGGTGAACCCGGCCGGCAGCTGGATGCCGTTGGCGTCGGCGGCCTGGAGCCCACCGTAGGGCCCCGCCGCGTTCTGCGCCGGGGCTCCGTACGCGGCCGACCACGCCGTGAACGGCAGGGCGACAGCGCCCGCACCGAGAACAGTGGCCCGCAACATCGCTCGACGATCCATGGAACCTCCTCCGTAGGTTCCCCAGATCCGACCGTGCGGAGCTTACGCACACCGATCCGTTGGATGAACGTCGATGGGCGGCTCGGTGTGCGACGTCGTGCCGCGCCGCTACGGACGCAGATCCGTCAGTGCCGCCCCGGTCGAGGGGTCGTACGGGTAGGAGAGGTGCTGGTGGGTCATCAGCCATGCCCCGTCGCGCCGCTGGAAGACCCGGGTGCCCCGGGACCAGCTCTCGATCGGCGGACCACCGCTCGGGCGTACCGAGACGCGGTTGAGGCCCCACGCGACGGCGAGGTCGCCGTCGACCACGATCGTCAGGTCGGGCACGTCCCAGGCGACTGATCCGTCACCCGACGCCGCCAGACCCGCCGCGCAGACCTCGCGGACCGCGTTCACGCCGACGTATCGCAGCGGCTGGTCGTGCTCGTACGAGACCACGTCGTCGGCTACGGCATCCATCAGGGCATCGAGATCCTTGGCCGCGGTGCCCTCGAACCAGCGCTGGTGGAGCCGGCGTACCTCCGCCTCGGCGGCTGCCGCGTCCGGGGCCGGCTCGGCGGCGGGATCGGCCAGCGGGAAGGAGTGGTGTTCGTGAGTGACGACCCACCGGCCCTCCCGCCTGCGCAGGCCCAGGGTCAGCCGCAGGCGGTTCTCCGGACGTGCGGCGAAGTCGGCCGCCGTGCCGCAGCGCAGGAGCGCGTACGCGAAGGCCACGTCCTCGCCGGCTTCGACGTCCAGCGACTCGACCTCGAACGACGCGCCCTGCGCCTGCCACCTGAAGAACGGCGGCCAGATCTCCCGGTAGGCGTCCAACCCGCGCACGCCCTCGTACGGCGGCGGCACGTCGAACATCACCATGTCCTCGGCGTGGTCGGCCAGGACGCCGGCGAGGTTCCCGTCATGAACCGCGGCGGCCCAGCGCTCGACCAGGGCCCGGATCTGTTCTTCGTTGCTCGGCATGTCGGCTCTGCCCTTCGTGGCCGGTGAACCCGTCGGGACTACAACCCCGGCCGGACCGCGAACTCATCGCCTCCGCGCGAACTTTCCGGCAGCCGATCCGGTAGGTCGAAGGCAGGCAGGCGCGCGTCGAGGAACGAGACGACCTCGGCCACCCGGCGCCCCCGCAGCACGAGCAGGTCCAGCCCCGCCGGCAGGTAGGCGGCGGCCGCGTCGTTCCACAGGTACGTCCCGTACGCGAGCTGCCCGTTGGCACTCGTCGGCAGGAACCGCCACCTCCGCCCTCCCGTCACCTCGGCCAGGAAACCGCGGATCCGCTCATGGCCCTCGTACCAGGCGGTCAGCGGCGGCATCGAGTACCGCGCGTCCTCCGTCAGCATCGCCACGATCGTCTCGACGTCCCCGGACTCCCACGCCGCGGCGTACCGCCCGGCCACCTCCCGCTGCCCCGCGTCGCCCAGGTCGGCGAGGATCCGCTGCTGACTGTCCGACGGCGTCAGCCCGGCGACGATCCGGCGGGCGCGCTGCATCGCGCTGTTGACCGCCGCGACGGTGGTGACCAGCATCCGGGCGGTCTCCTCGGCGGAGTAACCGAGGACGTCACGCAGCAGCAGAACGGCACGTTGCCGCGGCGGCAGATGCTGCAACGCGGCGACGAACGCGAGTTCCATGGTCTCCCTCGCGATGGCGCGGGTCTCCGGATCCGGTTGAACGGACGGGGCAAGGCGGTCCGGATACGGTTCGAGCCAGGTCACCTCGGCCCGGGACACGCCCGGAGCGGTGAAATCGGTCGGCAGTTCACGCCGCCCGCGCGAGTGGAGGAGAGACAGCGCGCGGTTGGTGGCAATCCGGTAGAGCCACGGCCGGACCGACCCATGACCCTCGAACCGGTCGACTGCCCGCCACGCCCGGTCCAGGGTGTCCTGGACCGCGTCCTCCGCGTCGTGGAAGGAACCGAGCATCCGGTAGCAGTGCGCCCGCAGCTCGTCCCGCAGCGGTGCGACCAGACGGCTGAAGGCCGCGCCGTCGCCAGCACGCGCCGCCGCCAGCAGCGTCGCCGTCACGTCCTCGCCCGACGGACCGGCCTCCGCCGATGGTTCGCCCCGGCTCACCCGCCTCAATCTAGTGCGGGGCACCGTCCCGGGTGCCCGGTCTCTGCGCCCGCCCGGCACAGGCCGGGTGGGCCGGGGCAAATAGGGAACGACCTTGATCGATGCCTTGACTCTCCAGATGAGACCGCTAACACTTGTCTGCAACACGCACTTAACAATGAGCACACATCTGCCCGCCTCGTCGTGACTGGCTTGAGCGTGATCCGGCGATGTTAGCGCTAACAAACTCGGACCCGGGGCAGCAGCGGCTTCGGCGATCAGCCTGATGCCCGAACCCAGAGAGGCCAGATCGGTGACTCACCACTTCCTGACGCGGACCACGTCGTCGCGGGGCCACACCGCCGGACCACCACGGAGCACCCGGTCGTTTCGCCGGCTGCTGATCGTGCTGGTGACCGCGACGACGGCGATGGCCGGCGGCATCGTCATCTCGTCGCCGGCCATCGCCGCCACCAACCAGTTCCGAGGCATGAACTGGGCCGTGCTGGGTGACAACTTCAGCACCGGCCCCCTCGTCGTGCAGGGCCTGAGCACCTCCGACAGCAACGCGACGGTGCGGGCCAAGGCCAACGCCCTCTATGACGACATGGCTTCCACCATGGGGGTCAACACCGTCCGGCTGCCCATCAACACCCACACGGTGGGGACGGCGTGGTGGGAGGCCTACCGAGGTGCCGTCGACGCCGCCACCGCCCGCGGGTTCAAGGTCATCCTCGCCTACTGGGAGGACGGCGCCGCCTCCGGCGGCCGGATCACGAACCTCGCCGCGTGGAACGCGATGTGGTCCACGGTGACCAACACTTACGGCTCGAACCCCGACGTCTACTTCGAACCGATGAACGAGCCCCACGGTTACAGCTCGACGGAGTGGCGCAACGTCGCGGCCGACTGGCTCAGCTACCACTACTCGGCGGTGCCCAGCCGGGTGCTCATCGGGGGCACCGGGTTCAGCCAGGACCTGCGCGACATCTGCAACGACACCCGCTTCGCCTCGACGCTGCTGTCCTTCCACCACTACGCCTTCTTCTACGGCGAGATGACCTACGACGCCTTCCGGAGCCACATCCAGACCCGCCTCGGCAACTGCGCGTCGCGGGCGGTCGCCACCGAGTTCGGCGCACCCATGAACGACGGCCGCAACTACGCCGACGCGAACAGCACCGACAACTTCGTGCGCCACATCCGCGCCATGGCCCAGGTCATGCGCGACAACCGGATGGGCGGCACGTACTGGCCCGCGCTCGGCGGCAAGCCCGGCACCATCGGCTACGACTGGTACTCGATGTACTCGCTCAGCGGTAGCGGCACCGACCTCAGCCTGACCGTCCGCAACACCTCCGGCGCCGACCAGATCCGGTACGCGTGGGGCGACACCATCGGGGGCGGCCCCACGACGCCCCCGCCGTCGACGGGAACGTTCTACCGGATCACCGTGCGGCACAGCGGCAAGGCCATGGACGTCCAGCAACCGAACACCGACAACGGCGCGCGCGTCGGCCAGTACACGTACAACGGCAACACGTGGCAGCAGTGGCAGTTCCAGGACGCCGGCAGCGGCTACTGGCGGCTCGTCAGCCGCAACAGCGGGAAGTGCCTCGACGTGGTGAGCGCGTCCACCGCCGACGGCGCCGAGCTGATCCAGTACACCTGCGGCAGTGGCGCCAACCAGCAGTTCCAGATGGTCACGGGCGGCAGTTACTTCCAGCTCCGGGCACGGCACAGCGGCAAGTGCGTGGACGTACCGGCCGCATCGACCGCGGACGGTGTGGTCCTCAAGCAGTACACGTGCAACACCGGTGCCAACCAGCAGTGGTCGCGTACGACCGTCTGACGGGCCCGCCGGCTGTCGATGGCCTTCCGCGATGTCAGATCGCCTGCGGCAGCGGGCGGTGGCGGGTCCGCGGCTGCCGGTGAGGCGTAGCCTCCCCCGGTCCTACCGCCCGCTCGCGGCGCCGGCCGACTCCCACAGCGCGGCAACCGCCGTCCGTACCGCCGGGGTGTGCTCGACCGCGTCGTGCACCACTACGTGTATCGACCGGATCGGCGTCGGGCGGACCACCCGGACGCGGGTCACGTCGTCGGGCAGGTGTACTGCCCCGAGCGCAGGGAGCACCGTGAGGCCGATGCCGGCCGCCACGAAGGCGAGCGCGGTCGGGTAGTCGTGCGCCTCGACGCGGAAGGCGGGGCTGAACCCGGCGGCGGTGCAGGCCTCGATGAGGTTGGCGCGACACCAGCCGCGGGCGAAGTCGTTGTCGATCCAGCGCTCGTCGGCGAGGTCGGCCAGGTCCACTTCCTCCTGCCCGGCGAGGCGGTGCCCGGCAGGAAGGACGGCCACGTAGGGGTCGTCGAGGAGGTGACGAGTGGTGAAACCCGAGCCGGGGTCGAAGCCGTTGCCTGCCACGACCACCTGGACGTCAGCGCGTTCCTCGCGGCTGTCCGGAATGTGTTCGCGCAACTGCAGGTCGAGCCGGACTCCGGGGAGCTCGGTGAGGATGCGCCGCACCACGAAAGGCATCCAGGCGCCGCCCACTGACGCGAAGTACGCGATGGACAGCGCGCCGGTGCGTCCGGTGCGCAGGTCGGCGATCAGCGACTCGGCCGCTCCGATCCGAGCGAGCACCCGGTCTGCTTCGGCGGCGAGGGCATGCCCGGCGGCCGTCGGTCGCAGGCCGCGTCCCACTCGGGCGAGGAGGGTCAGGCCTGTCTCGCGTTGGAGTGCGGTGAGGTGCTGGCTGATCGCGGAGGGGGTGTAGCCCAGGTTGGCGGCGGCGGCCTGGACGGACCCGGAGGCCACGACGGAGCGGAAGACGCGGAGGCGGTGGACGTCGAGCACCTCACGACAGTAAAGCCCCACTGAATGGTTGTGAAGAAATAGTCGCTGGTGCTCAACATTCGGGCGCATGAGGATCGTGACATGAGGAGTGCACCGCTGACCGCCGCCCCGAGCCGGCCGACTGCCACCGAGAGCGACCACGCCGGCACGGCGTACCCCCGGTCCTGGCCGACGGTCGGTGCCGCCGGTGTCACCGTGATCCTGTGGGCATCGGCGTTCGTCGGCATCCGCATCGCCGGGCACGACCACTCCCCCGGCGCCATGGCGTTGGGCCGCATGGCAGCGGCGTCCGTCGCGCTGAGCGCGTTCATGGCGGTAAACGCCGGCGTCCGACGCCGCAGCACGCGACCGCAGCACGCTCAGCCCGGGCCGGACGCCACGGCTCCCCGCCGGACGGCTCTGCCCCGTGGCGGAACCCTCGCGCTGATCGCGGTCTGGGGCGCGGCCTGGTTCGGCGGATACAACGTGGCGCTCAACGCCGCCGAGCGGCTGGTGGACGCCGGGACGGCGGCACTGCTGGTGGCGGTCGCGCCCATTCTCGTCGCGGTCGCCGCGGTCCTCGTTCTCAACGAGCGGCTCAGCGGCCGGCTCGGCGTCGGGGTGGCGATCGCTTTCGCCGGCGTCGCCCTGATCGCGGCCGGCGGCTTCACCGGACACGCCGACAAGGCCGGCGTCGCCCTGGCGGTGCTCTCCGCCCTCCTGTACGCCTTCGGCGTACTGCTCCAGAAGCGCCTACTGGCGCGGGTGGACGCCGTGACGATGACCTGGCTCGGCGCGCTGGCCGGGACCGCGGCCCTGCTGCCGTTCGCCCCCACGCTCCTGGCAGAACTCGCCACGGCCCCACCGGCGGCCACCCTGGGCATGCTGTACCTGGGCGTGTTCCCGACCGCTGTCGGCTTCCTCACCTGGGGCTACGTCCTGTCCCGCTGGACCGCGGGTCGCACCACCGCCGCGACCTACCTGGTGCCCCCGGTGACCGTCCTGCTGTCGTGGACGCTGCTCGGCGAGGTGCCGGCACCGCTAGCACTGGCCGGCGGCGCGCTGTGCCTGAGCGGCGTGGTCCTCGCCACGCGCCGCTGACGTCGATGCTCTCGCGCCGATCGGCGGCTGTCGGGAGGCGCCGGCGGGTGCCGTACTGCAGATCGCGTCCCGGAATCGGTGACCCGGCGGTCGGCGTGGTCAGAGGCCGGCGGCGGCGTCGTACCGGCGCCGCAGGTCGGCCATCTCCGATGCGGGCAACGCTTCCCTGAGTGCCAGTTCCTCGTACTTGTCGGGGAACATCTCCCGCAGCCGGTCGACGAACCTGACGTCGGCGGTCGCCTCGACCACCTCGATGCCGGGAGGCTGGGTGGTCATGTCCATGATCAGCGGGCCGACGAGTTTGACCGCCCCGTCCCACTGGCGCTTCTGCTCGGCGACGCCGCAGAGGTGGAAGCCGTAGACCGTCCGGACGTCGGCCAGTGTGGCGGCCCCGGCGGGCTCGTGGCCGTAGACGTGGACTCCGCAGACGACCTTCGGCGCGGCCTGCTCTCCGGCCGGCGCCTGTGGGGCGGTGTGCCCGGCGTGACCGTGATGTGTCGGGTCCGCCTGCTCGAGGGTCGTACGCATCCGGGCCAGGATCTCCTGGCGGAGAGCTGCCGGGTCCGTCTTCGGGGTGGTCGAGGTGACCACGGCGGCCACGCCGATCGACGCGGCCAGCAGGCACACCTCGATCCACACGAACGCGCTCCGGTACCAGCCGCTGAGTACCCGGGGAATCATTGTCGTTCCTCACCTCGTCGCGGTTCCTGATGGTGGCGGAGGGCAGCGGCCGACACACTGCCGGCACGGCGATGCCCCGACGGTGGGGTGGCGCAATTCGCGCCACCCCACCGCAGACGCTGTTACCGGACGGTGCAGGTGAGGGTGGGTGTGGAGTTGGTGCCGTTCCAGGAGGCGTTGAAGCCGAAGCTGGTGGTGGCGTTGGCGCTCAGGGAACCGTTGTAGGCGACGTTGGACGCGGTGACCGACGAACCGCTGGAGGTGACCGTCGCGTTCCAGGAGTTCGTGATGCTCTGGCCGTTGGGCCAGGTCCATGCCACAGTCCATCCGGAGATGGCGGCGTTGCCGGCCCGGACGGTGACCTCGGCACCGAATCCACCGGACCACTCGTTCGTCTTGCGGAAGGTGGCGGTGCAGGCACCGTTTCCGGCCGGCGGCGGGGTCGTCGGCGGCGGGTTGCCGCCGCCGCCGAAGATCACGTCACTGCACAGGTAGTACGGCTGGTCGAGGTGGGACGCCTGCCAGATGGTGTAGACGACGTGCCGTCCGGTGCGGCTGCCCGCGTTCACCTGTGCCTCGTAGAGCCCGGTGGTCGGGTAGCTGCCGGTGCGGAGTACCAGTTCGAGGCTGTTCCAGGTGAGGGGCTGCGTGGTCGGGTCGAAACCCTGCTTGGTGATGTAGATCAACATGTAGTCGGCGCCGTGCTTGGCGCCGTCGGTCAGCGTCAGCGTGAAGTTGTTCGGCATCGGCTTCGCGGTCCACGCGCCGACCGCGTCGAGCGAGGCGTACAGGCCACCCTGGGTGCGGCCGCCGCTGCACAGCTGTCCGTCGGGCACGGCGGCCTGGTGGTTGCCGCCGACGTTCTCGCGGTACAGGCCGTTCCAGTTCCACATGGTGTTCGGGTTGGCCTGCCACGCCTGCCAGCACATCGGGTCGGTCTGGGCCATCGTGGGGTTGAGGTGGTCGGAACCCCAGCGCTCGTAACATCCGTAGTTGCGTGACGGCGGGTTGGTGACCGATCCGTGCGCCGAGGCCGGACCGGCCTGGTTGACGGCGACCATCGTGAACGAGGCGACGAGAACTGCGACCGCGCCCAGTCCCAGACGGCGTACTGTCCGTGAGATTTTCATGATGCTCCAGTGGATGCGCCGGCGCCCAGTGGCCCTCGCTGGGTGCCCACCCCGGAGAAGGTGACGCCGATCGATTCAAGCCGTCCCAGGGGTGGACGGCACTGCTGCCCAGCAGCGCATGGCGACTCCCAGCCACGATGTTAGTAAAGACGGCTGTCAATGTAAATCGATACCGACGCACCGGATCAGACCGCGAGGGCCGCGCGCACCTCCCGCTCCGCCGTCACTCCCCCGTCGCCGTGCGAGGTGACCCGGCCGGATTCGAGGACGTGGTAGCGGTTCGCCACCCGCAGCGCGAACCCGAGGTGCTGCTCGACGAGCAGCACGCTGAAGCCGGACTGCCGGGTCAGCTCGACGATCCGCTCCTGGATCTCGGCGACCACCGACGGCTGGATGCCCTCGGTCGGCTCGTCGAGCATGAGCAGCCGCGGCCGGGTGATCAACGCGCGGGCGATGGCGAGTTGCTGACGCTGACCACCGGAGAGCAGCCCGGCCCGCCGCCGCAGCAGCGGACGCAGCGCCGGGAACAGGTCCAGCACCTCCGCCGTCGCCACCACTCCGTCGCGCCGGGCGTCCGCGACGAGGCGCAGGTTCTCCGCCGCCGTCAGGTGCGGGAAGCACTGCTGGCCCTGCGGGACGTACGCCATGCCGCGCGCCACCCGCTCGTGCGGCGCGAGGCGGGTGACGTCCTCGCCGTCCAGCTCGACGGTGCCGGCGGCCGGGCGCAGCAGGCCCGCCGCGACCCGCAGCAGGGTGCTCTTGCCGGCGCCGTTGTGCCCGAGCACCGCGGCCACCCCGTCGGGTGGGACGGCGAGGTCCACGCCGTGCAGCACCCGGGAACGCCCGTATCCGGCGTGCACCCCGCGCAGGGTAAGCATCATGCCTCCAGACCGCTGGGGACCGACCCGGCGTCGACCGGGTGGCCGAGGTAGACCTCCTGCACGCGCGGATCCGCCTGGACCTGCGCCACGGTGCCCTCGCTGAGCACCTTCCCCGCGTGCAGCACTGTGACGCTGCGCGCGAAGCGACGCAGGAAGTCCATGTCGTGCTCGATCACCACCACCGTGCGGTCCCGGCTCACCGTCTCCAGCAGGGTGCCCGTGGCGTCGCGCTCCTCGTGGCTCATCCCGGCGACCGGCTCGTCGAGCAGCAGCAGCCGCGCGTCCTGCACCAGCAGCATGCCGATCTCCAGCCACTGCTTCTGGCCGTGTGCGAGCGTGCCGGCGAGCCGGTCGGCCCGGCCGGTCAGCCCGATGGTCTCCAGCGCGGCGGCCACCTCGTCGGGGATCCGCCGTCGACGCCGGGCCAGGGTGGCCCAGCTCCGGCGGGCACCCGCGGCGATGTCGAGGTTCTGCACGACCGACAGCTCCTCGAAGATGGTCGACGTCTGGAACGTCCGGCCGATGCCGAGCCGGCTGATCCGGTGCACCGGGCGACCCAGCAGCTCCTGGTCGCCGAAGCACACCGAGCCGGTGGCCCGCACCAGACCGGTGATCGCGTCGACCAGGGTGGTCTTGCCGGCACCGTTCGGCCCGATCAGGAACCGGATGTCACCGGCCGGCACGTCCAGCGAGACGCCGTCGACGGCGGTGAAGCCGTCGAAGCTGACCCGCACGTCACGGACGGACAGCCCGGCCAGCCGGTCGCCGCTCACCGGTCCACCTCCGCCCGCTCGGCACGCCGTCGGCCCGGCGCCGGCCGGCCGCGCCGGCTCCGCTGCCCGCCGGCGTCGCGGCGGCGGGCCAGCGCCCACAGCGACGCCAGGCCGCCGGGAAGGAACGCCACCACCACCACGAAGAGCAGACCCTGCAGGTACGTCCAGGTGCCCGGGAAACGTTCGGAGAGGGCGGTACGCGCCCAGGCGACCGCCACCGCGCCGAGCACCGGCCCGAGCAGCGTGGCCCGGCCGCCCACCGCCACACCGATGACGAACTCGATCGACGGGACGATGCCGATGAGGGCGGGCGAGATGATGCCCACCGCCGGCACGAACAGCGCGCCGGCGAGGCCCGCCATACCCGCCGCCACCACGTAGGCGACGAGCTTGACCGACGCCGGGTCGTAGCCGAGGAAGCGGACCCGCTCCTCGCTGTCACGCACCGCCACCAGCAGATCCCCGTAGCGGCTGTGGACGATCTGGCGGGCCAGCGCGAGCAGCGCGAGCAGGACGCCGGCGATGATGAAGTAGACCATCCGCTGGTTGACCGGGTCGTCCAGGTCGTAGCCGAAGAAGCCCTGGATGTCGGTGAGCCCGTTGGTGCCACCAGTGGTCCCCTGCTGCCCGATCAACAGGATCACCATGGCGGCGGCGAGAGCCTGGCTGAGGATCGCGAAGTACGCGCCCCGTACCCGGCGGCGGAACACCAGCGAGCCGAGCCCGAAGGCGACGGCCATCGGCAGCAGCACCGTGGCCGGCAGCGCGAACCACGGGCTGGCGAACGGCCGCCACCAGACCGGTAGTTCGTCGAGCTGCCCGTACAGCTGCATGAAGTCGGGCATCCCGCCGGGACCCGCGTCGGCGAGCTTGAGGTGCATGGCCATCGCGTAGCCACCCAGGCCGAAGAAGACGCCCTGGCCGAGGGTGAGCATGCCGCCGCGCCCCCAGGCGATGCCGATGCCGACGGCCACCATGGCGACGCACAGGTACTTGGCGAGCAGGGCCAGCCGGAAGTCCGACAGCGCCAGCGGCGCGACGGCGAACAGCAGCGCCGCGCCGAACGCGAACCCCGCCGCAGCACGCAGCCGGGACCGGCCACCGGACCGGCTCGCAGGCGCGGTGCCGGCCGGGGCCGGTGCGTCGGCGGTGCTCGGTGGCGCGGGTGTCACGGCGGTCATGCGAGGCTCCTGGTCCGCAGGGTGAACAGGCCCTGTGGCCGCCACTGGAGGAACGCGACGATCGCCACGAAGACGATCACCTTGGCGACGCTGAGGGTCGTGAGGTACTCCCCGGTGGCCTGGAGGACCCCGAGGGCGAAGGCGACGATCACGCTGCCCTTGAGCTGACCGATCCCGCCGACCACGACGACCAGGAAGGCGTCGATGATCAGGTTGGTGCCCATGGTCGGGCCGATCGGGCCGAGCAGGGTGAGCGCCACCCCGGCGAGCCCGGCCAGGCCCGAGCCGAGAAAGAAGGTCGTGCGGTCGACCCGGGCGGTGGGGACGCCGGACACCGCGGCGAGGTCGCGGTTCTGCACGACCGCGCGGATCCGGCGCCCCAACGGGGTGAACCGCAGCGCCAGGGTGAGGGCGGCGACGGCGGCGAGGGCCAGGGCCAGGATGAACAGCCGGTTGTTGGCGACCGTCAGCCCGCCGGGCAGGGCCACGTTGCCGGTGAGCAGGTCGGGCGCGCGGGTCTGCACGTTCGGACTGCCGAAGACGTCCCGGGCGAGCTGTTGCAGCATCAGGGACACGCCCCAGGTGACCAGCAGTGTGTCCAGGGGGCGGGCGTAGAGCCGGCGGATCAGCAGGATCTCCAGCAGCACCCCCATCGTGCCGGCGACCACGAACGCCACCGGCAGCGCCACCAGCAGCGACAGGCCGGCGCCGGTGATGCTCTGTTGCAGCACGTACGTGGTGTAGGCGCCGGCCATGATGAACTCGCCGTGCGCCATGTTGATGACGTTCATCTGGCCGAAGGTCAGCGCCAGCCCGAGCGCGATGAGCAACAGCACCGCGCCGATGCTGATGCCGGTGAAGAGTTGACCGAAGAGGACTGTCACGGTGGGTACTCCCGTACTGCTGGTCGGGGTCCCGGGCGGGAGCGCGTCGTCGCGGTGCCCGCCCGGGGCCGGCGTCGTCAGCTCAGGGCGCTCGCCCACGGATAGGTCTTGAGGTACGGGTCCGGCGCGATCGGCTTGCCGGAGTTCCACACCTCGGTGATCAGGCCGTCCGCGCCGACCTTGCCGATGCGGGCGGTCTTGGCGATGTGCTGGGTCTTGCCGTCGACGGTGACCAGGCCCTCCGGCGCGTCGAAGGTGATTCCGTCGGAGGCGCCGCGGACCTTCTCGACGTCGAACGCGCCGGCCTTCTCGACCATCGCCTTCCACAGGTGGACGCTGACGTAGGCGGCCTCCATCGGGTCGCTCGTCGGCTTGTCCGCGCCGTACTTCGCCTTGTACGCGGCCACGAACTTGCCGTTCGCCGCGCCGGGCGTGGTCTGGTAGTAGTTCCAGGCGGTCAGCTGACCCTCCAGGTACTGGGTGCCGATGCTCTTGACCTCCTCCTCAGCGATGGACACCGACACCACAGGCATCGCGGTGGCGGTCAGCCCGGCCGACTTGTACTCCTTGAAGAACGCCACGTTGCTGTCGCCGTTGAGCGTGTTGAAGACCGCCTGCGCGCCGGACGACTTGACCTTGTTGACGATCGTGCCGAATTCGGTGGACCCGAGCGGCGCATAGTCCTCGCCGACCACTGTCATCCCGTTCGCCGCCGCGTACGCCTTGATGATTTTGTTGGCCGTCCGCGGGAAGACGTAGTCGCTGCCGACCAGGTAGACCGATTTCGTTCCCTGGGCCTTGAGGTAGTCGAGCCCGGGGACGATCTGCTGGTTGGTCGTCGCGCCCGTGTAGAAGATGTAGGGCGACTGTTCCAGACCCTCGTACTGCACCGGGTAGAACAGCAGCGCCTTGTTCTTCTCGAACACCGGCTTGACCGCCTTGCGGCTGGCCGACGTCCAGCAGCCGAAAACGGCTGCGACCCGGTCCTCGGAGATGAGCTTCTCGGCCTTCTCGGCGAAGGTGGGCCAGTCCGAGGCGCCGTCCTCCCCGACCGGCTGGATCTTCTTGCCGAGGACGCCGCCGGCGGCGTTGATCTCCTCGACGGCGAGCATGATGGAGTCGCGGACGGTGACCTCGCTGATCGCCATGGTGCCGGAGAGCGAGTTGAGCAGGCCCACCTTGACGGTGTCGCCGGAGACGTCGGCGGTGACTCCGGCCGTGCCGCCCTCGTCACTGGTCTTGCTGCCGCACGCGGTCATGACCGCCGCGGCGACGAGGGTCATGGCACCCGCCAGGATGCGGCGGCCCCAAAGAACTGACATCTAATCTCCCTGCGGTGCACTCAGGTAGCGAAAGGACGGTCGGTGCGGTCCGGTGGAGTTGGCGATGACGAGGTCGACGGGTGGACGTCGCGTGTGGTCATCGCATCGGTTACGGGCACGCAAAGCGTTGACCGACATGATTGCGCGGACGTTTCCCAGTCCTTAATTGACTGTTTCCCACACACCTGGAGAGAACGCACGAAGCAACGACTGACAGCGCCCCATGCGAGACGATTTCAGCCGTGCCCAATTCGCCGAAGAACAGCGCCACCACAATGGTCGGCGGACAGATTCCGCCGAGGGTGGACAGACGTTCGCGGTATCCGCCCCTGGGGCAGATACTTCACGCAGGAAGCATCTTATGACCGGGCCGGGTGGACGTGTCAAGGGTCTGCACCGGGCGGTCAGAGCTGGGCGAGCACTGTGAAGTCGAGACCGTCGGCCTCGGCGAGGTAGATCCGCTGGCGCACGTGCCGCCGACGCAGCTGGAGCCGGCCGCGCGGCCCGTGGTACGCCACCGTGTCGGCAGCCGTCTCGATCGCCCGCACGTCCAGGGTGCGGGCCTGCCCGATCAGGGCGGCGAGCAGCATCACGCCCTCGTAGCAGGACTCCCCCAGGCTGCCCAGCGGCGGCGCCTCCACCCCGAACCGGCGGGCGAACTCGCCGTGGAAGTCGAGGTTCTCCTGCGTCACCAGGCCGGCGAAGAAGCCAGCCGTGCTGTAGAGCCGCCGGGTCGCACCCGCCCCGCTGGCCAGCAGCATGTTCTCGTCCATCAGGGTGCTCAGCCGCAGGCGACGCTGGTCCATCGCGGCCCGCGCGAACGCCCGGTTGAACCGCACCGCGTCCGCGCCGACGAGCAGCATCACCACTGCGTCGGCCGCGCTGCGCTCGATCCGGCGCAACACGTCGTCGAAGTCGTGCGTCTCCAACGGCAGGAACGCCTGCCCCACCACGCGACCACCGCCGCTCAGCGCGTACCGCTGGGCCGCCCGCGCGGTGCGCCGGGGCCACACGTAGTCGTTGCCGACCACGAACCAGCGGCGCACGCCCTGCTCCCCCGCGAGCAGTCGCATCGCGGGCCACAGCTGGGCGTCCGGCGTCTCGCTGGTCAGATAGACCCCCTCGGTACGCTCACCGCCCTCGTACAGGGCGGTGTACACGTACGGCACGCGGTGCGCGACCCGGGGCGCGAGCGCCTGCCGCACCGAGGAGATGTGCCAGCCGGTCACGCCCTGCACGGCGCCCACCGACACCAGCGCCTCCACCTGGGCGGCCACCTCAGCCGGCGGGGCGCCACCGTCGACCGGCACCAGGCGCACCTCGCGGCCCAGCACCCCGCCACCGGCGTTGATCTCCTCGACCGCGAGCTGGGCGCAGAGTTCGCAGGTCGGGCCGAACATTCCCGCCGGCCCACGCATCGGGTACACCAGCGCGATGCCGACCACGGTCCGATCGACTGTGAGCCACGGCGGGGCCGGCGCGGACATGAGCCCATGATTGCCCGGCCGACGTGGGAAAACCACAGCTCTCCACGGACCGGGACGAGTCGCTACCATGACAGGGCCACCGGCCCAGGGAGTTCCATGTCAGACGTGCCCGGGGCGCCAGCCGATCTGCTGCGCTCGCTCACCCGCGCCGAACGGCTGCTCTCCCGCCGGATGGCCGCCGTTCTGGCCGACGACGACCTGACCACCGAGGCGTGGCGGGTGCTCTGCCTGCTCGCCGACGGTCAGGGCCATCCGATGAGCGAGGTGTCCGCCGAGGCGTCGCTGCCGCCGGGAACCCTCACGAAGCTGGTCGACCAGCTCGTCGACCGTAACCTGGTTTTCCGGCGGATCGACCCGCTGGACCGCCGGCGGATCCGGGCCTACCTGACCGCCCGGGGGCGCCGCGAGCACGCGCGCCTCGACGAGCGGGTCCGGACCAGCCTCGCCGAGGTGGGCGTACCGGGCGACACCGCCCTGCTCGACCACCTCGCCGACCTGATCGCCCGGCTCGACCCGGCGGGCCGCCGCGACCACGTCGAGGTGGCCGGCCTTCGGCGTTGACCCCTGCCTCACCCCACCTCGGTGAGCAGCGGCTTCCCTTCGAGGTGGGCGCGCAGCGTGTGCGCGTCGGGAGCGGTGGCGGTCCACAGTGTCGCCGGGCCGCCCGCCAGGGGCAGCCGGGCGACGGTGCCCTCGACCGTCGCGGTCTCGTGGGGAAGTGACGGGTCGACCACCAGCAGCGACCCGGTGGCCGGCGCGCCGCCGAGCACCGCGGGGCCGGCCCAGCCGGGCGCGCCCGGTCCCACCTTAAGCGACTGGCGCAGCAGCGGCCGGCCGTCGTAGTCGACCCGGGTGTGGACGACCGCGCCGCCCGGCGCCTCGCCGTACCGGCCGCAGATCACCTCGTCGCGCCAGGTCAGCCTCGCCCCGGCGGCCAGCTCGACCCGGGACTCGGCGAGGTGGGCGCAGCCGGCCGCCGCGACCAGTTGCTCGGGCAGCCAGTGCAGTGCGCCGCCGTCGTGCACCACGGCGCGGACCGCCATCCGGGACACGACGCCGGGCCGGCCGGGCAGGGCGACCGAGGCGGCGACGGTGTGTATCCGCACCGCCGCCCCCGGCCCCACGTCGATGTCCAGCCGCAGGTCGTCGCCGGCGAGCGGGCCGGCCGCTCCGCCGACGACGTACACGGTCACGCCACGGCCGCCGCCGGGCGTCTGCCGCAGCAACAGCGGCGTCTCACCACGCAGCTCGGCGAGGACCGTGCCGCCCCGGCCGTCGGCCCGGGCCACCAGCCGGGCGTACGCGCGCATCAGACCGGGCCGCCCCGCGCGGCGACCGGATGCGCTGCCGCGTGGTGGGCCAGTTCGTGGCGGATCCAGTCGGCGACCGGCCCCGCCGCCGTGTCGCCGACGATCGACAGGAACACGGTCGGCAGGTCACCGCGCCGGGCCCGCGCGTCCCGGTCCATGACGGAAAGGTCCGCGCCCACCATGGGGGCCAGGTCGGTCTTGTTGATCACGAGCAGGTCGGCGGACGTCACACCGGGTCCGCCCTTGCGCGGCACCTTGTCCCCGCCGGCCACGTCGACCACGAATATCTGCCGGTCCACCAGGCCCCGGCTGAACGTGGCGGTCAGGTTGTCCCCGCCGCTCTCGACCAGCACCAGGTCCAGCGGGCCGACCGCCTCGGCCAGCTCGTCCACGGCGTCGAGGTTGGCCCCGATGTCGTCCCGGATGGCTGTGTGCGGGCAGCACCCGGTCTCCACGGCGCGGATCCGGGCCGGGTCCAGCACGCCGGCCCGCTTGAGGAAGTCGGCGTCCTCGGTCGTGTAGATGTCGTTGGTGACCACGCCGAGTCGCAGCTCGCCGGCGAACGCCCGGCACAGCGCCGCCACCAGGGCGGTCTTACCGGACCCGACCGGCCCGCCGATGCCGACGCGCAGCGCCCGCCCGGCTTGCGCCAGGGGCGGATGCGGGTCCACCCCCGGTTCGGGGTGGGTGTGCGGAACGGTCTCGTCGTGCGGGGCGGGATTCCGGCCGGCATCGGGCGCAACGGTTTCAGGACGCAAAGAGACGCACCTCCCAGGTGGCATGAGCTTCGGCATGGATGTCGGCAAGGGGGGCGGCTGCCGCGGGCAGCCGCTCGGGTGGATCGTCGGCGGCCCGGGCCGCGGCGGCGGCGGTGCCGTCGCACAAGTCGGCGAGACCGACCAGCAGGGCCTGGACCTGGTACGGGTCGAGGCCGAGCAGGCGTACGGCCGCACTGGCCGCACCGGTCACCGTTGCGTGGACGGCGACCGTGGCGGTCTCGGCGCGGCTCAGGCCGGCGGCGGCGCAGAGCAGCCCGAGCACCAACGGCTGGTGCGCTCCGCCAGGTGTGGAGGGCAGGTCGTCGAAGGAAGCCTCCGGCCAGATGGCCCGGCCCGCGCGCAGCAGGGCCCGTCCCTGGCGACGGGACACCGTGCGCAGCGCCGGTGCCGCCGTCCGGGCGTCCAGCTCCGCGTCGAGCAACGCCAGCGCGGACCCGCGTACGGCGGAACCGGCCGAGGTCACCGCCCGGTGCGCCGCCGCCGCGAACGCCGCACCGACCAGCCCGGCGGTGGCCAGCCGGCCGGTCAGGAACGCCTCCAACGTGGCCAGGTCGGTGACCCGGCCGGCGGCGACGGCGGCTTCCAGGCCGCCCGAGTGGGCGTGCGCGCCGGCCGGGAAGCGGCCGTCGGCCAGCAGCAGGAGCAGACTCGACGTCGCCATCAGAACAGGAAGTACCGCTGGGCCATCGGCAGGCGTGTCACCGGGTCCGGCTCCACCACCTGACCGTCGATCCGCACCGTGAAGGTGTCCGGATCCACCTCGATCCGGGGCATCGCGTCGTTCTCCGGCAGGTCCGCCTTGCCCCGCGAGCGCACGTCGGCGACGGGCACCACCCGTCGCCGCACGTCGAGGCGCAGCCCGGCATCGAGGGCGGCCGGCGCGACGAACGCCAGGCTGGTGGCCGACGCCGCGGCGCCGTACGCGCCGAACATCGGGCGCGGCAGCATCGGCTGCGGCGTCGGGATGGACGCGTTGGCGTCACCCATCTGGGCGTACGCGATCATGCCGCCCTTGAGCACCAGGTGCGGTCGTACGCCGAAGAACGCCGGATCCCACAGCACCAGGTCGGCCAGCTTGCCCGGCTCGACCGAGCCGATCTCCCGGTCCAGCCCGTTCGCCATCGCCGCGCAGATGGTGTACTTCGCCACGTACCGGCGGGCCCGGTGGTTGTCGGCCGCGCCGTCGCCGGGCAGCGCGCCGACGCGCTCCTTCATGACGTGCGCGCTCTGCCAGGTTCGCAGGATCACCTCGCCCACCCGGCCCATCGCCTGCGCGTCGGAGCCGATGATGGAGATCGCGCCGAGGTCGTGCAGCAGGTCCTCGGCGGCCATCGTGGACGGCCGGATGCGGCTCTCGGCGAAGGCCAGGTCCTCCGGCACGGACGGGTTGAGATGGTGGCAGACCATCAGCATGTCCAGGTGCTCGGCGAGGGTGTTGGCGGTGTACGGCCGGGTCGGGTTGGTCGACGACGGCAACACGTTGGGCTCGCCGGCCACCGTGATGATGTCCGGCGCGTGCCCGCCTCCCGCGCCCTCGGTGTGGTACGAGTGGATGGCCCGGCCGGCGATCGCCCGCAGCGTGTCGGCCACGAAACCGGCCTCGTTGAGGGTGTCGGTGTGGATGGACACCTGCACCCCGGAGGCGTCCGCCACCCGCAGGCAGGCGTCGATCGCCGCCGGTGTGGTGCCCCAGTCCTCGTGCAGCTTGAAACCGCCCGCGCCGGCGCGCAACTGCTCCCACAGCGCCTCCGGCGAGACGGTGTTGCCCTTGCCGAGCAGCAGCACGTTGACCGGCAGCGTGTCCAGCGCCTCGTGCATGCGGGCCAGGTGCCAGGCGTTCGGGGTGACAGTGGTGGCCCGGGTGCCCTCGGCCGGGCCCGTGCCGCCGCCGACGAGCGTGGTGATGCCACTGGCCAGCGCCTCGGTGACGATCTCCGGGCAGATGAAGTGCACGTGGGTGTCGACGGCGCCGGCGGTGAGGATCCGGCCGTTGCCGGCGATGACCTCGGTGGCCGGGCCGATGACCAGCTCGGGGTGGACGCCGGGCATGGTGTCCGGGTTGCCGGCCCGGCCCAGCGCCACGATCCGCCCGTCGCGCAGACCCACGTCGGCCTTGACCACGCCCCAGTGGTCGAGCACCACCGCACCGGTGACGACGGTGTCGAGCGCGCCCTCGGCGCGGGTCGCCCGCGACTGGCCCATCGACTCGCGGATCACCTTCCCGCCGCCGAAGACCGCCTCGTCGCCGCCCACGCAGTGGTCGGTCTCCACCTCGATCAGCAGGCTCGTGTCGGCCAGCCGGATGCGGTCGCCGGTGGTCGGCCCGTACAGGTCGATGTAGCGGTCCCGCCGGACGGCGCTCACCGCGCCGGCCCGTCGGTCGTCGGCGCCCCGCTCGCCGGCGCCCCGTTCGTCGGCGCGTCTGTTTCCGGCGTGGTCGGTGGCGCTTCGTCCAGCGGCCCGGCGCACTCGCCGCGGAGACCTGGCACGACGCGTGCGCCGCCTAGCGGGACCAGCTCGACGACGCGGCTCACTCCCGGCTCGAACCGGACCGAGGTACCCGCCGCAACGGCGAGACGCTGACCCCAGGCCGCGGCCCGGTCGAACATCAGGGCCGGGTTGGCCTCGGCGAAGTGGTAGTGCGAGCCGACCTGCACCGGACGGTCGGCGGTGTTGACCACGACCACTGTGGTCACCGGCCGACCCACGTTGATCTCGACCGGGCCGGCCGCCGGCAGGATCTCCCCGGGGATCACGGGATCGGGTGGTGCACCGTCACGAGCTTGGTACCGTCCGGGAACGTCGCCTCCACCTGCACCTCCCTCAGCAGCTCGGGGATGCCGTCCTGGACGTCCTCGCGGCCGAGCACCGTCCGGCCGGCGGACATGAGGTCGACCACCGACCGTCCGTCGCGGGCCCCTTCCAGCAGGAAGGCGACGATGATCGCGACGGCTTCGGGATAGTTGAGGCGCAGGCCGCGTTCGCGGCGGCGGCGAGCGACGTCGGCCGCGACGTGGACGAGCAGGCGGTCCTGCTCGTGCGGGCTGAGGAACACGGGATTCTCCGGTGGGGATCGGCGTGGCCCGCTCGCCGTCGGCTCCGCGCGGAGCCGCGCCGGGCAGCACCACCCGGAGTACGAGCTGGAGTCACACGACCGCCGCGTCGACCGCCGACGGGGTGGCCCGGGACTCCACCATCCCGGCCCGCGCGACGGGCACCCGGCGGTGTCGGTCGGATGCGGACCGCACCGCCCACCGCTTGAGCCGACCGTAGAGGATCGCCACCGGCGGGGGCAACAGTGTGCTCGGCATGAGGGATCGAGCCGCGGCCTGTTGGATCAGCCGCCGGGCGGCCTCGCTTGCTGCGCCGGAGAACATCGGTGCCGCTAGGGTGTGCCGGTGCAAACCTTGGCGAGGATGCGCTGCGGAGCGACGCTCGGGCGGTTGCTGTGCCACCCCACGCTGCCGTTGGTCGCCGGGTGGGACACCGACCGTCCGACGATCAGGATCTGGGAGTACACGGTCGGGCAGCTACGCGAGATCGGCGCCTTCGGTACGGGTGCGGCTGGCTACGACGCCAGCGGCTACGACCGCGCCGAGCGGACACCCTCTGCCGCCTGGCATCCGACTGAACCGCAGCTGGTCATCGCAGACGACACCAGCACGGTCTGCTGGACTCCATCGGGAACCGCCCCGATCGACGGCGTACCGCCGGCCGAGTACTCACGAGAGGTGGCGTTCAGTCCGGACGGTCGGACGCTCTGGCTGTCGCCCAACGACGGCGAGAACGGCTGGGAGTCGTCCATCGCGCTCGACCTCGCCTCCGGCACGACCTCGACCGGACCGCGCTGGGACACCGGAGTCGCGGCGCACCCCGGTGGGGGCCTGGTCGCCACCCTGCAAAGCGACCAAGGCGCCACGCTGGTGCGCTTTTCGCAAGACACCCAGCCTGTGCTGCGGCCATTGCGACGCGCGTTGATCCTCGACTGCGACGGCTACCAAACTCCGATCTTCAGCCCGGACGGACGGCACTTCGCGATACGGGGCAACGCCTACGACAACTCGCTGGAAGTCTTCGATTTCCCGTCCCTGCGCCGGCTTCTCGGCCTGACACTCGGGGATCCCTGTCCCGGGTACCCGTACCCCGAGGAATGGCTCGAGAGCATGAACGCCTGGTCGCGCCACAACGTCGCGTTCGGCCCGTCCCCGGGCGTCCTCTGGATCGGCACACCGGAAGGTGCCCTCATCGAGTTGGAAATCGACGGGCGACAGGTGACCGAGCACGAGGTTCTGCCCGGAACCCCGGTGACCGCTCTGACAGCCGCCGCCACCGGCGAACTGATCGTCGCCGGCGACGGCACCCTCGTCGTGCTCTCGGGAGGACCGGCCACCACAGCGGAGGGAGCAACCGACGCAGTCCGCACCTTCCTCACCGGCACCGCCGAGTCCTCAGCCACCGACATCGACGAACTCGATCTCACCGACGGAACCCGCACCTGGCAGCCCGGCGAACTGAGAACGATCACCGAGGCGTCCGACAGCGACCCCTCGTGGCTGAAGATCGGAGCAACCATGAACGGGCTCAAGGCGGATCACCCGGCCGCATCACCGCAGGGCAAGCCACTCCCCTCCGCGCAGGCTCGGTGAGCGCTTCGGCCGGGTGGCAGGCATGCCTGTGTGACGCCGACGGAGCGGTGCGCGACGATCAACCGATGCAGCGTTTCGACAGCCTCGGCGGTGACCTGGTGGTGGGCGCCGCCGTCCGAGCGACCATCGTCAGCCATGAGCGTTGGGGAGTAATGACCGCTGTCCTCGGACATGAGACTGTGGGCTCGTCGGTCGACGCCGGCTTCATCGACAGCCCGTCAGGCACGTCTCGGGCGCTGCCCGAGGAATACCCGCCGATCGGCGAACAGGTCGACGCAGTCGTCCAGGAAATCAGCAGGTACCACCCGCCCCTCTGGGTACGCCTCACGATGCGTGCCTCGGATCTGCGGGAGTTCAGTTGGCCGTGCGGATGCTGCGGTGAGCTCACCGTACTCAGCCCCGGCGGCGACGGCGTCACCGTGGATGTGCGCAGCAGCGAGGGACCCGGATGCGCGTCGTTCGTCGCGCACCGGTCGTGTCTGGCTGACCGCCTCAACCCGGACTTCCACGGCGACCGGGCACGGGTCCAGGCCGTGGGGCGCGACCAACCGCCCGCCCCAGCGACCGAAGATCCACCACTCTGACAGCGGTGCCCGTTGACGGACCCATCCTGACGGACCCGCCAGATCAGACCACGCACGTCCAACGCCTTGCAGATCGCAGCCTGCCGAGGTAGGCACATCTCGGATGCCGTCGCCCGGCTGCGATGCCACACTGCGGCAGTGGAGCGCTTTCGGTGTGCGGGCTGTGGGAACACGCTGAGCGTCCCGGTCCGGTTGGTGGAGTTGCCGGCGGAGCCGCACTGGTCGCTCCTGGACTGCCACCACGTGAACCCGCCACTCCTGGACCCCGGCGCCTACGCGATCGACGATGCCGCCTACGGCCGTGATCAGGTCGCCGGCACCTTCGTCCTCTCACCCGGCGACGTACGCGGGACACGCTTCGTCCATGACCGTGTCCGCACGGGCTGCTGGTCGGTGGTGGGATGGATCCCCTGTGTCGCGTGTCGGGGCTGCGACGCCGTGGTCGCTTCGCGGGCAGATGACTGCAACGTGGCGCAGGAACTGCGCTTCCACCCAGCGATGGTTGTCCGGGAGCGATGTGACGATGAGCCGGACCGCGCCACCGATCCTTTCGGCCTGGTCGCTGACTGGGACCGCCCGGCGCCCGACACCAGACGACACCGCGGGGTGCCCGAGCCGACCCGTCCCCGTCCCGAACTCGTCGCCACCCGCTGGGGCGGTCGAGGTGTGAAGGAAGCCCTCTTCCGAGACGATCCCCCGGCCTGACCCAGCCGCGGGTGAATGCGTCGACTGCCGCAGGGTCACCAGGCGTCCGTGGTGGGCGCAGGCGGTTCGGGCGTGTCGGTCACTGAACGGGCGCCGACCGGATCGGCCGGCGGGCTGGATCCCCGGGTGCCCGCTCCGGCCCGGAACGGGCACCCGGGATCGGTACGAATCAGAAGGCCGTCCGTCGCAGGCCGATGATCTGGAGGGCGGCGAATCCGGCGACCACCACCGCCTGTGCGATCACGAGCGCGACGCCGAGGGTGGTCAACGGGAACCAGCCGGCGACGAGCACCTCGACGCTCGCGGCGACCCAGGCGATGTTGATGGCGATCACGACCGCCACGGCGGGTCGGCTCACCGTGGGCCTCGACGCGAGGAGGAGCAGGGTGGCCGCGAAGACGACCAGGAAGGCGCCAACGGGGTAGAGAAGACCGGCGGGAAGGCCGAACAGCCGGCCGAAGATCGCCGCGGCGGCGAGGTAGACGACGCCGTTGGCGCCGGAGCCGATCGCGTCCTGCTTGAGGGCGAAGCGGAGCAGCTTGGCGTCGTCGGCGGTCCGGACGGTACTGGCGATGGTGGCCATCTCGAAGTCCCTTCGTGGTGCTGACGTGCGTCTGATCACGAAGCTACGGAGCTGGTGGCCATGCCGAATCCGTCATCGTGACGGTAGGTTGCCAGTCGTGCTGTACGGGCGGGTCGAGGAACAGGCGCAGATCGACCGGCTGGTGGACGGCGCCCGGGAAGGTCGCAGCGGCGCCCTGGTTCTCCGGGGTCCGGCGGGAATCGGCAAGTCGGCGCTGCTGGAGTACGCCGCGCTGCGGGCGACCGGCATGCGGGTGGTGCACGGTGTCGGTATCGAGTCCGAGGCGGCGTTGCCGTTCGCCGCGCTGCACCTGCTCCTGCGAACCGGGCTCGACCGGATCCACGCGCTGCCCGACGGGCAGGCGAGGGCGCTCGGTGCCGCCTTGGGGCTGCGCGACGCGCCACCGGAGAGCCGGTTCCTGGTGGGCCTGGCCACCCTCAGCCTCCTGTCCGAGCTGGCCGGGGACGGCGGACTGCTCTGCCTCGTGGACGACGTGCAATGGTGCGACGAGGCGTCCGTCGACGCCCTGGTGTTCGCGGCGCGCCGGCTCGGCGCCGAGGGTGTCGCCATGATCTTCGCCGCCCGTCCGGACCTCCCGGTCACCGGCCTTCCCGAACACCGTCTCGCCGGGCTCGACGACACGGCCGCCACCGCCCTGCTCCCCGCCGATCTTCCGCCGCAGGTCCGGGAGCGCCTCGTCCAGGAGTCGGCCGGCAACCCGCTGGCGCTCATCGAGCTGCCGGCCGCGCTGACCCCCGAACAGCGGACCGGGCGGTTGTCGCCGGTGGGGGCGATGCCGGTGGCGGAGCGGATCCAGGAGGCCTTCCTCGCGCAGATGGCCGCGCTGCCCGAAGCCGCGCGCACCGCTCTCCTGGTCGCGGCAGCGGAAGGCTCGGGCGAACTCGCGACGCTGGTCGCCGCCGGCGCTCCGCTCGACGGTCTCGAAGCCGCCGAGCGGAGCCGGCTCATCGGGATCAACGGGACGGCCGTCGGTTTCCGTCATCCCCTCATCCGGGCTGCCGCATACCAGAGCGCGTCGGTGAGCCGCCGCCTCGCCGTACACCGCGCGCTCGCCGACGCGCTGAGCAGCTCGGCCTCGCCCGACGCCGCCGACCGGCGCATCTGGCACCTGGCCGCCGCCGCGCTCGGTCCCGATGAGGACGTCGCGCGGAAGCTGGAGGAGACGGCGGGCCGGGCCCGTACCCGGGGCGGTCACGCCGCGGTGGCGGCTGCCTACCAGCGGGCCGCCGAACTCACCGTCGATCCGGTACGCCGATCCGCTCGGCTGGCCGCGGCGGCGCTGGCCGCGAGCGACGCCGGTCTGACCGACCGCGCCGCCGCGCTCGCCGCAAACGCCACGCCCGACGTGGACGACCCGGCGATGATCGTGGCGTTGACCCAGGTCCGCGCCCACCGCGAGGTCGAGCTGGGGACGCCGCTGGCCGCCGGCCGGATCATCCTCGACGCCGCGCCCCGGGTGGCGGCGCGCGACCCCGAGCAGGCGACCTGGCTGCTGGTGGAGGCGGTTCGCTGCGCCTGGTTCGCCGGCGACGCGACGCTGGCCGAACAGGCGGCGACGGTGCTCCACGAGCTGCCGGCGACCAATTCGCCGCTGGTCGGCCAGGCGGTGGGGCTGACCCGGCTGCTCGTCGGCGACCTCGCGGGTGGGCTGCCGCTCACCGGCGGCGCGCTGGACCCGTCCGGGCTCGCCGGGCTGGGCGTTCCCGGACTGACCTTCACCGCCGGCGCCGCCCTCGCGACGGGCCGCGCGGCCCTCTGCGAGGAACTCACCAGGCGGGTCGTGGCGGACTGCCGGACGAGCGGGATGATCGGCTGGCTGGCGTTCGCCCTCCAGGACCAGGGGTTCGCGCAAGGGCTACAGGGCCGCTACGGGGAGGCGAGGGCGACCCTCGACGAAGGGCTGCGGCTGTCGACCGACCTGGGTCACGAGCACCGGGTCATCCACCTCACCTGCTGTCTCGCCTGGGTGCTCGCTCATCAGGAGGACGTGGCGGGGTGCCGCGCGAGGGCCGAGGACGGCGTCCGGCGGGCCGACGACCGCAACCTGGTCCTCGCGGCGACCCTCGGACGCTGGGCGCTCGGCCGGCTCGAACTCGGCCAGGGGAACGCGGACGCCGCTCTGGAGCAGTTGGAACGGATCCCGCCGACCGGGTTCGGGGCGCTCGCCGCCGCCGATCTCGTCGAGGCGGCGGTCCGCAGTGGCCGGCCGGAGCGGGCCGCCGAGCCGCTGGAGCGCTACGTGACCTGGGCACGGCATGTCCGTCAACCGGCCTCGGACGCGGTCGCCCTGCGCTGCCGGGCCCTGGTGGAGCAGGACGAGGCGCACTTCGTCGCCGCCGTTCGCGCCCACGACGGCGACGACCAGCCGTACGAGCAGGCGAGGACGCGACTCGCCTACGGCGAGTGGCTGCGGCGGGCCCGGAGGCGGGCGGATGCACGCACCCAGCTCCGCGCCGCGCTGGAGGTCTTCGACCGGCTGGGCGCGGAGTCGTGGGCCCGGCGGGCCCGCGCCGAGCTGCGCGCGACCGGGGACGTCCCGGCCGCGCCGCGCCGGGCCGGCGACCCGCTCAGCGTGCTCACGGCGCAGGAACGCGAGGTCGTGCGGCTGGCCGCCGCCGGCGCCTCCAACCGCGACATCGCCGCCCAACTCTTCCTCAGCCCACGGACCGTGGGCTACCACCTCTACAAGGCGTTCCCCAAGCTGGGCATCACGTCGCGGGCTCAGCTGGCGACACTGGTCGGGGTCGCGTCCACCGGGTGAGGACGGCCGCCCGCGGGAGGTCACACCGGATTCATCGCCCACATCACCGCAGGCCAAAGCCTTCCGTTATGCCCGGCCTCGGTGACCACTTCGGGCGGGCGACGAGACCCCGTCGCTCCATCGCCCGATGGCCGCCATCAAGACTTCGAACTGCGGGACCCGCTCCTCTGGCCTTCATCCTGCGCGCCGCATGGACCTGGCCCCGGATCATTCGAGCCACCGCCGGCCGCGACCTCGCCCAGGCACGGGTGTGACGCTCGAGGCAGGTCCGGTTGCGGGGTCGGTGACAGCGGCTCCGGCAACAGCGACCGCGAGCAGCAGCACGATCCAGAGCGGACGGCGCCGACGTCTCGCGGTTCGGGTCAGGTGGTGCCGCGGACGACCAGCGTCGTCGGCAACACGGTCGGCTTGGGCGGGTCGTCGCCACCGTGCAGCATGGCGACCAGCGCCTCGGCGGCGGCCGTGCCGAAGCCGGGCTTGTTCTGGGCGACGGTGCTGAGCCCGGGCGGGATCAGCGCGGCCACCTCGATGTCGTCGAAGCCGACAATCGCAATGTCGTCGGGGATCCGTAGGCCGGCCGCCTGGGCCGCCCGCATCGCGCCGACAGCCATCTCGTCACCGGCGACGAACACTGCGGTAGGGCGGTCGTCGAGGGCGAGCAGCCGGTCCATCGCGGCGTGACCGCCGTCGAGATAGAAGTCTGCCTCGACGACGTGGCCGTCGGCGAGCGGCAGGCCGGCCCCGGCCAGCGCGGCCCGGAAGCCGACGAGCCGTTCGGCTCCCGGCCAGGTTCGCAGCGGGCCGGTGATGGTGGCGATGCGCCGGTGGCCGCGTTCGACCAGGTGGCGCACGGCGAGCGCCGCGCCGCCGGCATTGTCCGAGGTGATGTAGGTCGACGTCGGGCCGTCGACCCGCAGGTCGAGAGCGACGCACGGCACCTGGGCTTCGACGAGGGCGAGCACGGCCGGGTCCCGGGTGCCGTTGTCGATGATGACCGCGCCGTCGAGGTTGTGCTGGCGGACGGCGCGCACGTATCGCTGCCCGTCGTCGGGCCCCGCCGCGTCGTGGCCGGCGAGCATGAGCAGGTTCAGCCCGTGCGCGCTGAGCGCCGTCTTGAGCGCGACGAGGATCTCCTGCAGGAATGGGTGGCGCCATCCAGGGCGGCGATGGTCGGTGTCCCACACCAGACCCACCATGTTGGATTTCTTCGTGGCGAGCGTCCGGGCCGACCCGTTCGGCAGGTAGCCGATCTCGGCGGCCAGGTCGAGGATGCGCTGGCGGGTGTGCTGGCTGACGACCTCGGGGGTGTTGAAGACGCGGGACACGGTGGCGACGGACACGCCGGAGCGGCGCGCCAACTCCCTGATAGTGGTCAATGCGGTGCCTTCTCTGTAACCGGTTTCACGACCATAGCGCCAGCGATGTCCGCCGGTCAAGCCGCATCGACCGTTACCGTTTCGTAGCTTGACACCCCCTAGCCGAACCCGTTCACACTTCTCAGGAAAGGCGCTCGTCGGATGCCACCCGCAACTCGGCCGACATCCGATCTTCATCCAACTCCACCCACCCCCACCACCATCGCTTCGCCGACAATGTAACCGGTTTCAGGTAACCGGTTACATCGCACGAAAGGGTTCCCTGGCATGCACCCAAACCGACTGTTGCGACTAGCGGCGGCCACCCTGGCCGCCGGAGTACTGCTGACCGCGTGTGGCACCGGCACTGAGGGAGGCTCCGGCGGCGGCGACGAAAAGATCACCCTGAACGTCAACCTGTTCGGCAACTTCGGGTACCAGGACCTGTACGCCGAGTACCAGAAGTCGCACCCGAACATCACGATCCAGGAGCGCACGGCCGCCTACAACGACCATCATCGCGACCTGATCACCCACCTGGCCACCGGCTCCGGCGCGGGCGACATCGAGGGCGTCGACACGGGCTTCATCGCTCAGATGCGCGAGCGGGGCAACCTCTTCGTCGACCTGGGCAAGGACCGCCAGTCCGAGTACCTCGACTGGAAGTGGGCGGCGTCGCTGGCCAAGGACGGCAAGCAGATCGGGTACGGCACCGACGTCGGCGGCCTGGCCATCTGCTACCGGCGTGACCTGTTCGAGAAGGCCGGCATGCCGTTCGACCGCGACCAGGTGTCGGCCGCCTGGGGCAGCGGCTGGGACCAGTACATCGAGTTCGGCAAGCGGTACGCGGCGAAGGCCCCGGCCGGCAGCGCCTTCTTCGATGGCGGAGGCCAACTGTTCAACGCCATCATCGGCCAGGCCCCGGTCGGGTACTACAACGAGGACAACGCCATCGTCGTGAGCAGCAACCCCGATGTCCGAAAGGCCTGGGACCTGACGGCGAAGGCGATCCAGAGCAACCTGTCGGCCAAGCTGATCGGCAGCTCGCAGGAGTGGAACAACGGCTTCGCGAAGGACCAGTTCGCCACCATCGCGTGCCCGGCCTGGATGATGACCAAGATCAAGGACCAGGCGAAGCACGCCGCCGGCAAGTGGGACGTGGCGAGCGTCCCGGGCGGCGGCGGCAACTGGGGCGGCTCGTACCTCACCGTTCCCAAGCAGGGCAAGCACATCGAGGAGGCCAAGAAGCTCGCGGCGTGGCTGACCGCCCCGGAGCAGCAGGCCAAGGTGTTCACCGCGCGGGGCAACCTGCCGTCCATCCCGGCTCTCTACGACAAGCCCGACATTGCCCAGTACAAGGACGCCTTCTTCAACAACGCCCCGGTGGGCCAGCTCTTCACCACCGCGGCGAAGCAACTCAAGCCCCAGCACCAGGGCCCGCGAGCCGGAGACGTGCAGACCACCATCCGCGACGCCCTCGTCCGCATCGAACAGGGCAAGCAAAGGCCCGACGAGTCCTGGAAGCAGATGGTCAGCGACGTCGAGCGCCTCGCCAGGTAACTCGACCCGCGCCGCCGGCGGTCACCCCTGACCGCCGGCGGCGCCCGGCGACGAAGGATCGACGATGGCCACCTACCTCCACCAGGCCCGGCGGGCCGGCCTGAGCCGGCTCGACACCAAGGGCTCGCCCTACCTCTACATCCTGCCGTTCTTCCTGCTGTTCGGCGCGTTCGGGCTGTTCCCGCTGCTGTACACGGCGTACGTCTCGTTCAATGACTGGGACCTGCTCGACTCCGGGTCGCACCGCTGGGTCGGCCTCGCGAACTACCGCGAGATGCTGCAGGACGCGTACTTCTGGAACGCCCTGGGCAACACACTCAGCATCTGGGTGCTGTCCACCGTGCCGCAACTGCTCGCCGCGCTCTGGATCGCCCACCTGCTCAACCACCGGCTGCGGGCCCGCACCGCGCTACGGATGGGCGTGCTGCTGCCCAACGTCACCTCGATCGTGGCGGTGACGATCGTCTTCACCCAGCTCTTCGGCCGCGACTTCGGCATGGTCAACTGGGCGCTCGGCCTCGTCGGCATCGGCCCGATCGACTGGCAGGCCAACACCTGGAGCTCCCACCTGGCCATCTCGTTCATCGTCGCCTGGCGGTGGACCGGCTACAACGCCCTCATCTACCTCGCCTCGATGCAGGCGATCCCGCACCACCTGTACGAGGCCGCCGACCTCGACGGCGCGTCGCAGGCTCAGCAGTTCAGGCGGATCACCGTCCCGATGCTGCGGCCGACGATCATCTTCACCACGGTGATCTCGACGATCGGCGGCCTGCAGATCATGGCCGAACCCCTGCTGTTCGCCAGCTCCCAGACGCCCACCGGCGGCTCCGACCGGCAGTTCCAGACCGTCGCCCTGTTCATGTACGAGCAGGGGTTCCGGGAGTTCCGCTTCGGCTACGCCTCGGCGGTCGCCTGGACGCTCTGTCTGGTCATCGCCATCTTCGCGATCATCAACTTCCTGCTCACCCGGCGCATCGCCAAGGACGAGGACTGAGGAGAACGCCGTGACCACCCTCGCGGACCCCGTACAGACCGGCACCACACCCTCGCCGCCGCAACGCCGGTCCCACCGGCGCCGGAGCTTCGGGTACCCACGCAAGGCCTCGGTCTGGAGCTACGGCGCCCTGCTGGCGGTCGTGGCCGGGTCGGTCTTCCCGCTCTACTGGTCCATCGTCGTGTCCTCGCAGACCAGCGACGCCGTCACGAAGGTGCCGCCGGCCCTGGTGCCCGGCGGGCACCTCTTCGACAACATCGCGCGCGTGTTCGACACGACCGACTTCGGCCGAGCCCTGGTGAACTCCTTCATCGTCAGCGGCTCGGTCACCGTCTCCGTGGTGTTCTTCTCGACCCTGGCCGGATTCGCCTTCGCCAAACTGCGGTTCCGAGGCCGAAAGGCGCTTCTCGTCGTGGCCATCGCGACCTCGATGGTGCCGCACCAGCTCGGCATCATCCCGCTGTACATCCTGATGGCCGACCTCGGCTGGACCGGGCGCCTCACCGCCGTGATCGTGCCCGGGCTGGTAACCGCGTTCGGCGTCTTCTTCATGACCCAGTACCTCGGCCGCGCCGTACCCGACGAACTGCTGGAGGCCGGCCGCGTCGACGGGTCCAGCACATTCGGCCTGTACTGGCACATCGTCCTGCCGGCGGCCCGCCCCGCCGCGGCGGTGCTCGGGCTGTTCACCTTCATGCAGGCGTGGAACGACTTCTTCTGGCCGCTGGTCGTGCTGCAGGACAACGCGACCGTGCAGGTGGCGCTCTCCGCACTGGCCAGCGGCTACACCACCGACTACACCCTGACGCTGACCGGCACGTTGCTCGCCACGCTGCCGATCCTCGTCGTCTTCATGCTCCTCGGCCGGCATCTCGTCGACGGCATCATGCAGGGGGCGGTGAAGGGGTGACCACCACATCCGAAGGCGCCGCCGCGGCCGCAACCCGACCGGACCTGCCCGAGCTGCCCGAGCTGCCGGACCTGCCGGCCGGCTTCAGCTGGGGCACGGCCACCGCGGCGTACCAGATCGAGGGGGCGGTCGACGAGGACGGCCGCGGGCCGTCGATCTGGGACACCTTCTGCCGCCGCCCCGGTGCCGTCGACGACGGCACCTCCGGCTCGGTCGCCTGTGACAGCTACCACCGCTGGCGGGAGGACGTGGACCTGCTGGCCGGCCTCGGCGTGGACGCCTACCGTTTCTCGGTCGCCTGGCCGCGGGTCATGCCGGCCGGGCGGGGCGCGGTGAACCGGCGGGGCCTCGACTACTACGACCGGCTCGTCGACGCCCTGTGCGGGCACGGCATCCGGCCGTTCGTCACGCTGTACCACTGGGATCTGCCCCAGGCGCTCGAGGACGAGGGTGGCTGGCGGGTGCGGGACACCGCCGAGTGGTTCGCCGAGTACGCCGCCGTGGTGGCGGGCGTCCTCGGTGACCGGGTCCAGGACTGGATCACGCTGAACGAGCCGTACTGCTCGTCGATGGTCGGCTACGCGGAGGGCCGGCACGCTCCCGGCACCGCCGAAGGACATGGTGCCCTGGCCGCCGCCCACCACCTGCTGCTCGGGCACGGCAGGGCGGTCGCCGCAGTCCGGTCCGCCGCCGGGCCGCGGTCGCGCGTCGGCATCACGCTCAACCTCTCCCCCGCCGTGCCGGCCGGCGATACCGAGGCCGACCGGGCGGCGGCGGATCGGCAGGATCTCATGCTCAACCGGCAGTTCACGGATCCGGTGCTGGGCGGCGCGTACCCGCCCGGGTTCGAGCGGCTCTACGCCGGGGTGAGCGATCTGTCGTTCCGCCGGGACGGTGACCTGGCGGTGATCTCCACGCCGCTGGACTTCCTCGGTGTCAACTACTACTACCGGGTGCACGTCGCCGACGCCCCGTACGAGCAGCCCGACCCGGCGCTGCGCAGCGCGTTCGACATCGGGGTCCGGCAGCTACGGCCGGACGGGTTGCCCACCACCGACCTGGGCTGGCCGGTGGAGCCGCAAGGGCTGTTCGACACCCTGACCGGGCTCGCGGACCGTTACCCGGGCCTGCCTGCCGTGTACGTGACGGAGAACGGCTGCGCCGACCTGCGGGACGGACCCGAGCCGGACCCGGAACGGATCTCGTTCGTGGCCGGGCACCTGGCGGCGGCGGCCCGTGCGGCCGCCGTCGACGACCGGCTCGATCTGCGGGGGTACTTCTACTGGTCGCTCATCGACAACTTCGAGTGGGCCCGCGGGTACGGGCCCCGCTTCGGTCTGGCCCACGTCGACTACCGCACCGGAATCCGTACGCCCAAGGCCAGCTACCACTGGCTGGGTGACCGCTTGCGGGCGTGGCGGGAACGCACCTCCACCTGAAGCGCCGCCCGCGGCTCGTGGCCGGAACAAGCTCATCGATCATGAAGGCGGGGCGTGGGCGCCGGGCTCGCCCGGCGGGGCGTCGAGGGCCAGCCTCCTCGGACCCCGTGGCGGGCATCCGCTGCTCAACGAGCTCACGGGCGTCATCGACATCTTCCACAAATTTCAGCGTAGGAGCCTTCGGTCACCCGAGGCAGTCGTGAACCCGATCCCTGCCAGATCAAGGATCCGACCTGTGCCGCCGCTCGGTGAAGACTGACCCCGGAAGTCGTCGGCTCTTCGGGAGTGCACCGTGTCATCCCTGTTCAGCGGACCGATACCTGGTGTTCGTATGCGTCTTTCGTCTGGCGCCGGGGCGCAGCCGGCTTGTAACGGCATGGGGTGCCCGCTCCGCGGCGGCCACCCCATGCCTTACCGTCCCGTGCGGTCGCTCCCCCAGGAACGCACGGACGAGCCTCAGTTGAGGGCGTAGATCTCCGCGGCCGACGTCCACGGGTTGCCGGCGATCTCACTCACGGCACGCAGCCGCAAGTACTGCCCGGTCTTCGCGGTGAACCGGACGTCCTTCTGGCTCGCGTCGTTGGCGAACGTGCCGGTGGCCACGGCCGTTCCCCAGTTGGTGCCGTCGGTGCTGACGTACACCTCGTACTGGCCGATGCGCCCGTTGGCCGCGCCGGAGCCGCCATCCTGCCGGGGCAGGTAACGCAGGCCCGAAACGGAGTAGCTCGCGCCCATGTTGATCTGGATCTCGTGCGGCGCCGGGTCACTGCCGCCGGTGTACTTCGTGTGCCAGATCGTGCTGATGTTGCCGTCGAACGCGTTGGTCGCCGCCCCGTTCTCGGCCACCGTCTCCTGGCTGTCGACGTACCGCACCGACCAGCCGGTGCGCGGGACGACGCCGCCACCGGGCGCGCAGGTGGTGGTCAGCTGGTGCGCGCCCCGGTCGGGACGGCATCCCGCGGTGACCGCTCCGCCGAAGAAGTCCCGGCTGCCCGGGTTCGTCATGACCTGGCCGCTGGCCAGGGCCGGCGAGCCGGCCCGCAGCCGGTACCCACCGGCGTTGCTGATCGAGGTGGCGGTGCCCGGACCGACCATCAACGGGTCCGCCGTGCTCTTGGCCGGGTCGGCGGGCTCGCCGGCCGGGTGCTGGCCGTAGAAGGTGTTCGAGTTCCACAGCAGCGAGCCGGCATTGACGTAGCTGGAGCCGGTGCTGGTCACGTAGAAGATGTTGTTGTAGAACTCGGCGTTGGCGCCGGTCGACCCGTTGGTGTTGTTGATGATTCTGGCGTTCTGACCGACGTAGAAGACGTTGTTGTAGATCTTCGTGTTGGTGATCTTCCCGCAGATGAGGTCGACCACGTCACCGCGGTCGTTCTGGCTGATGTTGTAGCGCACGATGTTGTCCTTGGTGGTCGACCCGCCGCCGTTGCACAGCAGGATGAAACCGCCTTCGTTGTCGTGGCTGTAGTTGTACTGGTAGATGGTGCGGATGTTGCCCTCGTCGAGGTCGAAGCCCTGCCCGTCGCAGGTGCTACGGCCGCCGCTGACCTCGTTGAACTGGAACAGGGTGTCGTTGACGTTCCAGCCCCAGACGCCGGCGGCGCAGTTGGTGTCGCGCATCCGGAAGCCGTCCACCCGGTTGCGTTCGACCAGTGCGCCCTGGGTGTGGTGTACGACGATCGCATCGCCACCGATGTCGGTGACGGTGTTGCCGCGCACCACGACCCTGGTCTGCGGGTGCCAGGCACCACAGGTCGAGCCGCAGTTGGGGTTGGCCAGTTCCGGCCGGGTCATCCACCGGGTCCAGAAGTGGATGCCGTAGCGGTCCACCGCCCGGACCGTGTTGTCGGCGATCACCACGTCGTCGAACTTCGTCTGCACGGAATTGCCGAGCACCTCGAAGAAGATGCCGGCGCTCGCGTTGTCGTCCTTCTTGTTCTGTACGCCGTTGATGTCGTGCACGTCGACGCCGGTGACCCGGTAATAGGTGCCGGTGCCGGAGTTCTCGCGGATGATGTGCACGCCCCGACGGGCTGCCGGCGCCGCACCCTGGTTGGAGATGTCGAGGTTCCGGATCTCCCAGTACTGCTGGTTGTAGAGCTTCACCACGTCGTCTACGGCCCCGTTGCCGGCCAGGATGGGCTTGGCGCCGGTGCCGTACGCGTCGACGATGTTGGGCGCGCCTGCGCTGCCCGAGCCCTTGGGCCACAGTTGCTGGCCCGCGCAGGTGGTGCCGCGCCGGATCAGGATCTGGTCACCGGAGGTGAACGTCCGGGAGTTCACCGGCGCGAAACTGTTCCAGGGGCTGGCCTGGGTGCCACTGCCCGCCGCGGTCGCGGAGCAGTCGACGTAGTAGGTGGTGTTCGCGGCCGCTGCCGGGGGCGCGGCGACCAGGACTGCGGCGGCTACCAGCGGTAGCGCGGTGAGGGTTGTTCGGAACATGCGCATCGACTGTCCTAACTGTGCGGGGGGACGACAGGAGCAATCAAGATCGGAACTTGCGGTTGTATCCGGCGAGTAGGAGCAGCAGGACGGCGAGCGCCCCGAGCATCACGGCGAGGTGTGCCCAGCCGACGGTGGGCCGGGCGACGACGACGGTGACGACGCACGCGAGCGCGAGCGCCGCCCGGCCGGCGATGAGCACCGCGCCGCGTGTCGAATCCTTCATGACAGTCCCTCCTCGAACCTCAGCCCTTGACGCCGCCGGCAGCCATGCCCTCGATGAGGCGGCGCTGGATCAGCGCGTAGACGAGCAGCACCGGCACGATGACGATGACCATGCCGGCGTAGAGCCGGCCGTAGTCGGCGGCCGCCTTCTGCGCGGTCATCAGGTTGAGCAGGCCGACCTGCAGCGTCTTGCCCTCGCCGGGCAGCAGGGTCAGCGCGATGATGAAGTCGTTCCAGTAGGCCAGGAAGTTGAAGAGGGTCACCGTGGTGACCGCCGGGCGGGCCATCGGCAGCATCACAAGTGTCATGATCCGGAACCGGGACGCGCCGTCCAGCAACGCCGCCTCCTCGTAGTCGCCCGGGATCGTCCGGAAGTACGAGGCGAGCAGATAGATGGTGAACGGGATCGAGGTGGCCGCGTAGACCAGCGCCAGCATGGCCGGGTTGTCGATGAAGAAGCCGTCTGGAAAGACGTCGAGCAACGCCCGGTCCCAGTCGACAAGCATGAGGAAGATCGGCACCACGATGTAGTTGACGTTGATGAACAGCCCGGCCATCAGCGCCGTCTCGACCAGGCGCTTGCCGCGGAACTCGTAGCGGGCCACCGCGTACGCGGCCGGCACCGAGACCGCCAGCACCAGGACCAGCCCGAGCAGCGTCACGAGCACCGAGGTGGCGAAGTACCCGCCCATACCGGCGGTGACGAAGGCGTCGACGTAGTTGCGCAGGTGCAGGCCCTCCGGCAGCGTCCACGGGCTGCCGAAGAACTCGCTCTTCCGCTTGACCGAGGCCACCAGCACCCAGCCGACCGGGATCACGATGAGCAGCGCGATCACGGTGAGCAGCAGGGTGGAGAAGGTCCGGCCGGACTTGCGGATGGTGGACATGGGACCGTCCTCTAGTACTGGAGGGGCTGACGCCGAGTCGCGCGGCTGACCAGCAGCGACACGAGGAACGAGAAGGCGAAGATGACCACGCCGATGGCCATGCCGTAGCCGTACGAGGAGTTCGTGTAGGCCTGCTGGTACATGTAGCTGAGCAGCACGTCGGAGGCACCGTCCGGTCCGCCGCCGGTCATCGCCCGGACCAGCACGAAGCTGAGGTTGACCGCGCTGAGGACGAAGAAGGTGAGTGTCGTGCGCAGGGTCTCCCAGATCAGCGGCAGCGTGATCGTGAAGAACTGCCGGCCGGTGCCGGCGCCGTCGAGCGCGGACGCCTCGTAGAGCTCCTCCGGGATGCTCGCCATGCTGGCCATGTAGATGACCATGTAGTAGCCGAGTGCCTGCCAGACCATCGCGATGGCGACCGACCAGAGAACCACACCCTGGTCACCGAGCCAGACCTGCTGCAGCCCGTCCAGCGACAGCAGCCGCAGCGTACCGTTGATCAAGCCGTTTTCCTGGTCGAAGACGGCCGAGAAAATGGCCGCGATGACCACGACCGACAGCACGTTCGGGATGTAGAGGATGAACCGGTAGAGGTTTCGGCCGCGCAGCTTCTGCCGGGTCATGATGGCCGCCAGCGAAAGGCCCAGGCCCATCGTCACGACGGTGACGATCACGAGCAACGCGACCGTGTTCTGGAAGGCGCGCAGGAACTGCTGGTCGTCGATCAGCTTGGTGAAGTTGTCCAAGCCGACGAAGCGCATTTTCGGGGAGAAGCCGCTCCACGTGTAGAGCGACATCCGGAAGACGCTCAGCGTGGGCCAGATCATGAAGAGCGCGAACAGCGCCAGCGCAGGCAGCAGGCAGGCGGCGACGAATCGGCCGTTGCCACGCCGCCGGCGGGTGACGGCGTGGCGCAGGCGCGCCGGGGGTTCGCTGGGTGCCTGCTCGGCGGCGCCCGATGGTGGGGTGATGGTGGTTGTCACCGTGACCGGTCCTTGCCTCTAGCCGGGACGGGATGGCCGCAACGAACGGCCGGGAAGGACATTGGGGTGACCCGCGCGAGCGGGCGCGGCGGCAGCCCAGCCCCGGGGCTGCCGCCGCGTGCTCACTTGCCGGCCAGCCGCAGCTTCTCGCTGGCGTCGTTGAGCGCGGCCTGCCACTGCTCCACGGTCTTGTCGCCGCTGACGATGCTGTTGGCGGTGTCGAACAGGGTGGTCTTGATGCTCACGCCCTCGACCGGGGCGCTACTGGCGAAGCCGCCGACCAGCGCGGTGATGGCAGGGTCGTCGTAGAGCTTGTAGAAGTCGGCGATCTCGCCGGTCACGCTGGAAGCGATGCCCTTGATCGGCTGGATCGCGCTGGACTTTGCGAAGATCTTGGCGGCCTCGTCCGAGTACAGGTAGGCGATGAACTGCTTGGCGGCGTCCTTGTTGGCGGCGCCGCTCGGGATCCAGGACGACTCGATGATCGTGGTGAGGTGACGCTTACCACCGGCGGTGACCGCCGGCAGCGGGGTCATGGCCCACGCGAAGCCCTTCGCCCGCGGCGCGTCCTTCATCTCGCCGACGACCCAGGTGCCGTTCGGCATGAACAGCGCCTTGTTGTCCAGGATCGACTGCTGGTTCTTGGTGAAGTCCTGCTCGTTGGCGTAGCCGACCGTGGTCTTCGCCGCGTAGCCCAGCAGCCTGGCGGTGATGTCCAGGGTCTGGCGTGCCTGCGGGGTCTGCCAGACGCCCTGCTGGTAGGTCATCACATTGTTGAAGAACTCCGTGCCGCCGACGTTGGCGAGCATCGCGTAGAAGTACGAGTCGAGGTACCCGGCGGTCGGGTAGGTGAACAGCGCGATGCCCTGCGCCTTGGCCTTCTCGCCGAGCGCGAACATCTCGTCCCAGGTGGCCGGGACCTGCCAGCCGTGCTGCGCGAAGAGGGCCTTGTTGTAGACCAGGCCGGTCGGCGCGTAGAACATCGGCATGAGGTAGGTCTTGTCATCGCCGTACGGGTTGGTGCCGAGGCCGATGATCCCGTCGGCCAGCTTGGCCCGCACGGTGGTCTGCTCGCCGGGCACGGTCATGTCCAGCACGCCGGTCAGGTCCTCCAGCGCCTTGTCCTTGACCAGAGTCTCGGACAGGGCGGCCTTGCGGCCCTGGGGCAGCACCACGACGTCCGGGAACTTGCCGGCCTTCATGTTCGGGCTGATCTCGTCCTCGAGAGACTTCGAGATCTGCAGCTGCACGTCCAGGCCGGGGTTCTTGGCCTGGTACGCGGCGACGAGCTCGGTGTACATCTCGCGGCCGTAGCCGCCTTCGAAGGCGGCAATCTTGAGGATCTTCTTGTCCCCGGCAGTGGCGTCGCCGCCTCCGGAACAGCCGGCGATCAGGCTCAGCGCCGTCGCCGCCGCGGCGGCGAGGACGAATGATCTTTTCATCATGAGTGGTCCTTCGTGGGCGAGCGCGCATGGGTGAATTGGCCTGCGCCAAATCGCTCGGTCAGCCAGGCATTGTTACTGTGGCACCGATAACATGAGTAGTCAAGATCGATGCTGATGCGGAGGGACACGCTCCGTCCGGCAGCGGCGGCGGGCATGGCCGACGGGACGGGCCGGTCGGCCCGTCAGCAGGGCGGCGGTACGGCGGGTCAGCGGGCCGGCGGCGCCGTGGAGGCCCGGACCGTCAGGGTCGGCGGCTCGACGGCGGGCTCGACGGCGCCTGCGGAGCCGAGCAGCACGGCGACCGCGGCCGCGCCCGACCGGTAGAAGTCCTGCCGCACCGTGGTCAGCGGCGGGTGGCAGTAGGCCGCCAGGTCGATGTCGTCCACGCCCACGATCGACACGTCCTCCGGCACCGACCGGCCCCGTTCACGCAACGCCTTGATCACTCCGAACGCCATCTCGTCGCTGGCCGCGAAGACCGCGGTGACCTCGGGGATCATCGCGAGGATCCGGCCCTGCCGGTAGCCCGACTCCGGCGACCAGTCGCCCTCCAGCGGCGGCGGCGCGTCGATACCGGCCTCGGCCAGGGCCTCCTGCCAGCCCTGCCGGCGCTGGCGCGCCTCGATCCACTCGTCCGGCCCGGCCACGTGCCAGACCTGACGGTGTCCCAGCTCCAGGAGGTGCTGCGTGGCGATCCGGCCGGCCTCGCGCTGGTCGATGCCGAGCACCTTGGCGCCGGTGGTCCGGGAGCCGTCCACCGTGACGGTGGGGATCTCCCGGGTGATGTCCTCCATCCGCTGGGTCACCGAGATCAGCGGAACCGCGATGACGATGCCGTCGACACCCTGGTCGGAGAGCTTGAACAGGGCCTTCTCCATCAGCGCCGGATCCAGCTCGGCGATGGTGGTGATGCTGACGGAGTAGCCCGCGGCGCGGGCCGCGGCCTCCACGCCGTCGGTCACCGCGGACCGCGAGAAGTAGCCGCCGGCCTGCAGCAGCACGAGCCCGAGCGTGAAGCTGCGACCCGAGGACAGCACCTTGGGGGCGCTGTTGTAGCGGTATCCGAGCTGGTCGACGGCGTCGAGCACCCGCCGGCGAGTCTCCGCGTTGACGTTCGGAGAATCGCGCAGGGTCCGCGAGACCGTCTGCGCCGACACACCGGCAGCGCGTGCCACGTCAGCCATGCTCGGCTGCCTGTTACGCGTGATGGCCTCGGTCATGCTGTTCTGCCGCTCCTCAGACTCGGGGTGGCCTGATCATAGCGCCATTGTTCGCTATGGCATCGGTAACATAGGCTCACGCCATGATCGAGACGACCACGTCGGGCGTAGCGCCGGAGCCGGCCACCACGGTCTCCCCCACGCTCGGCTGGCATGACCGGCGGCTGTACAGGCGCGGCATCCCGCACCGCATCCTGTCCGGGGCCATGCACTACTTCCGCGTGCACCCCGACCTCTGGCACGACCGGATCCGGCGACTGGTCGACCTCGGGCTCAACACCGTCGACACGTACGTGGCCTGGAACTTCCACCAGCCGCGCGCGGACCGGGCGCCCCGGTTCGACGGCTGGCACGACGTCGAGGCGTTCATCGCGCTGGCCGGCGCCGAGGGCCTGGACGTGATCGTGCGGCCCGGCCCCTACATCTGCGCGGAATGGTCGAACGGCGGCCTGCCCGCCTGGCTCACCGCCCGCGACATGGCGTTGCGCAGCTCCGATCCGGCGTTCATCGGGTCGGTCGAAAGGTGGTTCGACGAGCTCATCCCCCGGATCGCCGGGCTGCAGGCGAGCGCCGGCGGGCCAGTCGTGGCGGTCCAGATCGAGAACGAGTACGGCAGCTACGGCGACGACCACGCCTACCTGCGCTGGAACCGGTCCGCCCTGCTCGCCCGCGGCATCACCGAGCTGCTGTTCACCGCCGACGGACCGACCGAGCTCATGCTCGACGCCGGCACGATCCCCGGCACGCTCGCCGCGATCACGCTCGGCTCGAAGCCCACGGCCGCCCGGGACCTGCTCCGGCGGCTCCGCCCGGATGAGCCGTTCGTGGTCGCCGAGTACTGGAACGGGTGGTTCGACCACTGGGGCGAACGGCATCACGTCCGCGGGGTGGACAGCGCGGCCGGCACCCTGGACGCCATCGTGGCCGATGGTGGCAGCGTGAGCATCTACATGGCACACGGCGGCACCAACTTCGGGCTGTGGGCGGGCGCCAACGCCGGTCAGGGCCGGATCCAGCCCACCGTCACCAGTTACGACTCCGACGCCCCGATCGCCGAGGACGGCACGCTGACCGCCAAGTTCCACGCCATGCGGGCGGTGCTCGGCGCCACCGCGCCGGTGCGGGTGCCCGAGCGGATGCCGGTGCTGCCCCCGGCCCGGGTGCCGCTGACGCACTGCGCCGATCTGCTCGCCGGGCTGTGCGCCGTGCCGGCGCTCACGGTGAACACCCCGCAGCCGGTCAGCTTCGAGCAGCTCGGACTGGACGCGGGCATGATGCTGCTCACCGCCCGGCCGAGGATCCCGGCCGGCGAACACCGGATCGTCCTGAGCGACGTCCGGGACCGGGCGGTCGTGTTCGCCGACGGGGTGCCGCTCGGGATCGCCGACGCCGACAACCGCGAGCTGCCGATCCGCGGCACGGGGGCGGCCGTACGCCTGGAGATCCTGGTGGAGAACCTCGGCCGGATCAACTACGGGCCGCTGGTCGGGCAGCACAAGGGGCTGCTCGGGCCGGTGCTGGTCGACCGGCGGATCGTGCACGGCTGGACCAGCACACCGATCGCGCTGCCCGAGTGGACGGCCGACGACCTGCTGCGGGCCACCGGAACCGGGCCGGCCCGCACCGAGGCCGGCTTCGCGGTCGCGACGGTCCGCGTCGACGAGCCGGCCGACACCTTCCTCGCCCTGCCCGGCTCGGTGCACGGCGTGGTCTGGGTCAACGGGTTCCTGCTCGGCCGGTACTGGGACATCGGCCCGCAGGTGACGCTCTACTGCCCGGCGCCACTGCTGCGGGCCGGGGAGAACACGGTGGTGGTGCTGGAGACCGACCGGCTCGGCCCGGTCCTGGAACTGCGTGACCGCCCGGAGCTGGGACCGGCCGAGGAGTACGTCGAGGAGTTCGACTGAGCGACGGCGGTCACAGCGCCTTGCGGAGCCACTCCTCCACCCCGGCGACGTGCACGGTCGCCCAGGACCGCGCCAGGTCGGGTTGACCCGACGCGATCGCGTCGACGATGGCCTGGTGCTGCTCGCGGGTCCGGGCGACCGCGCCCTCCTGCGTGACACCGCGCCAGATCCGCGCCCGGGTGGTCGGCCCGGAGAGGCCCTCGAGCAGGGAGCACAGCACCGTGTTGCCGGAGCCCACCGCGACGAGCCGGTGGAACTCCAGGTCGTTCGCGACCAGCGCCTTGACGTCGAGGGTGTCACCGAGGCCGTCGAGCACGGCCTGCAGCTTGGCGACGTCCTCAGCGTTCATCCGCTGCGCGGCCAGCGCCGTGGCCGCCGGCTCCAGGATGCGCCGGACCTCCAGGAACTCGAGCACGGTGTCGTCCTGGTGGAAGTCCACGACGAAGCCCAGCGTGTCCAGCAGCAGCTGCGGGGCGAGGCTTGTGACGTACGTGCCGTCGCCCTGCCGGACGTCCAGCACCCGGATGATCGACAGCGCCTTCACCGCTTCGCGCAGCGAGTTGCGCGACAGGCCGAGCCGCTGTGCGAGATCACCCTCCTTGGGCAGCCGGTCACCGGGGCCGAGCTCGCCGGACGTGATCATCGACTTGATCTTGCCGATCGCCTCGTCGGTAAGGGCCATCGCTGCCTCCGCGGAAAAGTTCAGGGTACGGGCGTCGCCATGATGGCGCGGATCAGACCCGCAGGCCGTAGACGCGCGCCGCGGTGCCGCCGAGAATCGCCGTCCGGGCCGCCTCGGACAACGGCGCCAAGGCCTGCAGCAGTGCGGCCCGGACCCGGCCGTAGCTGGCAGCGAGCAGGCACACCGGCCAGTCCGAGCCGAACATGAGCCGGTCCGGCCCGAACCGCTCCAGCGCCTCCCGCGCGAAGGGGCGCAGGTCGTCGGCGCGCCACGAGTCCCAGTCCGCCTCGGTCACCAGGCCGGACACCTTGGCCGCGACGTTGGGTTGCTCGGCGAGCGCAGCGAACGGCCCGCGCCACCGGGCCAGCCCGGCCGCGCCCGCCCGGATTTCCGGCTTGCCGAGGTGATTCAGCACGAAGCGCAGCTGCGGCAGCGCGGCGGCCGCCCGGGCGGCGGACGGCAGCTGGTCGACCCGGACCACCAGATCGAAGGCGAGTCCCGCAGCCTCGACCGCCCGCAGTCCCGCCCGGACGTCCGGGCGGTCGAGGTGATCCGGATCCGGTTCGCCCTGGACCTGGCTGCGTACCCCGACCACCCGGTCACCGCCGGGCCGCCGCAGGTGCCGGGCCAGGCGGCCGGCGAGCGCCGGATCGGCCAGGTCGGCCCAGAGCACGACGCCGGCGATCTGCGGCGCCTCGGCCGCCCACCGCAACAGGTCGTCGGACTCGGCCTCGTCGCAGCGGCCACCCTCGACCAGCACGGACCGGCCCACCCCGGCGGAGCGCAGCTGCGCCTGCAGCTGCGCGACGGTGAACTGGCGGTGGATCATCCGCATCCGGTCGTCGTCCAGCCAGGCGTACGCCTGCGGCACCTGCCAGAGGTGATGGTGGGCGTCGACCGTCAGCATGCCGGCTCCCCCTCGTGATCCGCGGACGGCAGCGGCGCGTCCGGGCGCAGCAGCCCCGCCGCCACCGTGTCGGCCCACAACGCCGCCGGTGGCGGACACCGGAACAGGGCCACGTTGCGGATCAGCTCCTCGGGCGTCTGCGCGCCCAGCAGCACGCAGGCGACCGCGGGATGACCGCCGGCGAAGGCGAGCGCCGCCGCGGGCAGCGAACTGCCGTGCCGGGTGCAGACGCCGGCCAGCGCCCGCGCTCGCCGCAGCACGCCGTCGGACGCGGGGCCGTACTCGTACGGCAGGCCCTCGTGCGGGTCGGCGACGGCGAGCAGGCCGCTGTTGAACACCCCGGCGTTGATCACCTGGACGTTCCGGTCCAGGCAGGCCGGTAGCAACTCGTCCAGAGCCGGTTGCTCCAGCAGCGTGTACCGGCCGGCCAGGAGGATCGTGTCCACGTCGGTCTGCGTGACGAACCGCTGCAGGATGCCGGGGTCCTTCGACCCCACCCCGATCGTGCCCACCACGCCGGCCGCCCTCAGCTGAGCGAGAGCCGGGTACGCCTCGTCCAGCGCCGCCCGGTCGTGCCCCTCCGGGTCGTGCAGCAGCACCAGATCGACCCGGTCGAGCCCGAGCCGCTCCAGGCTCTGGTCGAGGGAGCGGCGGACGCCGTCGCGGCTGAAGTCGCGGACCCGCCGGTGGGTGGCGGGCACGACGAACCCCTCGGGATCCGGGCGGCCGGCGCCGGCCGGGTCGGGCACCAGCAGCCGGCCCACCTTGGTGCTGACCGTGTAGACGTCCCGCGGCCGGCCGCGCAGCGCGCGGCCCAGCCTCTGCTCGGACAGTCCGAGCCCGTAGTGCGGCGCGGTGTCGAAGTAGCGGATGCCGGCCGTCCAGGCCGCCTCGACGGTGGCCGCGGCGACCTCGTCGGTGACCGCCCGGTACAGGTTGCCGAGCGCGGCGCAGCCGAGGCCGAGGCCGGTCCGGGTCACGGCAGCTCCCAGACCATCGGCAGCCCTCGGCCGTCGTCGTCGTAGTCGTCGGCCACCTCGAGCAGCTTCGCCATCCGCTGTTGCCAGACCTGGTTGGCCGGGTGGTCGCGCAGCGTTCGCCGCATGTGCGCCGGGTCCGCCACCCGGACCAGGTGGAACAGGTGCTGCCCGTCCCGCCAGATCCGCCAGCCGAGCACCCCGGCCTCGCGCAGCGCCCGGTCCAGCTCTTCCGGGATCACCGCGTGCACCTCGTCGTACCGTGCCTGCGCACCCGGCTTCAGGACAGTGTGCAGAGCGATCTCCACGGCCATCGTCAGTCCTGCGCCTTTCCGGTGGTGAGCCGGGCCAGCAGCAGCGCCACCAGGATGATCAGGCCGTAGATGGCCTGGATCCATTGTGCCGACACCCCGGCGAGGGTCAGGATGTTGTTGATCAGGCCGAGGACGATGACGCCGCACAGCGCGCCGAACAGGGTGCCTTTGCCGCCGTCCATGCTGATCCCGCCGATGACCGCCGCGGCGAACACCGTGAAGATCATGCCGTCGCCCTGGGCGGCGGCGACCGAGCCGAGCCGGCCGGTCATCAGCAGGCCGGCGAGGGCGGCGAGCACCCCGCCCACCACCAGGGCGCTCCAGATCACCCGGTCGGTACGGATGCCGGCCGCCCGGGCCGCGTCGACGTTGCCGCCGACCGCGTAGAGCGCCCGCCCCTGGCGTAGGTAGCGCAGGGTCGCGATGCCGGCGCCGAACAGCAGCCCGGCCAGCCAGATGGAGGCCGGCAGGCCCAGCCACACGGCGTTGCCGAGGTAGAGCACCGATGGCGGCAGCTCGAAGAGGTTCTGCCCGCCGGTGATGCCGATCTGCAGACCGCGCAGCACGATCAGCATGCCGAGCGTCACGATGAACGCCGACAATCGCAGGCGCAGGATCAGCAGGCCGTTGAAGGCGCCGACCGCCGCACCGGCGAGCAGGCAGAGCGGGACCGCCAGCGCGGTGGCCCACTCGGTGCCGAGGCCGTTGCTGCCTGCCGGGATGACCAGAGCCACAGCCAGCGCGGGCGCCAGACCGACGACCGACTCCAGCGACAGGTCGAACTTGCCGCTGATCAGGATGATCGCCTCGGCCAGTACGACCAGGGCCAGTTCGGTCTGCTGCTGCAGCACGTTGATGAGGTTGACCCGGGTGAGGAAGACGGGGTCGACGAGGGCGCCGACCAACAGCAGGACCAGGATGGCCGGTACCAGCGCCAGATCCCGAAAGCGGGAGATGCGGACCACCCGGCCCGGTGCCGGAGCCACCGGCGTCATTGCGGTCATGGGGTTCCTTCCTCTGCGGCCAGCCCCTCGATCGCGGCGACCATCTCCGCGTCGTCCCAGCCGCGGTCCAGTTCGCGGCTCACCTCGCCGTGGTACATCACCAGCACCCGGTCGCAGGAGCGCAGATCGTCGAGTTCGTCGGAGACCAGCAGGACGCCGGTCCCGGAGGTCGCGACGTCCAGCACCGCGTCGAGCAGCGTCTCCTTGGAGCGCACGTCCACCCCGGTGGTGGGCGAGATGAGCACGAGCACGTCCGGCCCGGTCGACAGGGCGCGGGCCAGGACGACCTTCTGCGCGTTGCCGCCGGACAGGTTGCTCACCGGCTCGCCGGGATCGCTGGTCTTGATGTCGTACCGCGCGATCATGTCCGCCGCCACCTTGTCTCGGCGCGCGGGCAGGATCACCGAGGCGGGGCCGAGCCGGTCGCCGATCGGCATGGTGGCGTTCTCGGCCACCGACAGCAACGGCACCAGGCCCTCGCGATGGCGGTCCTGCGGCACCAGCCCGATGCCGGCGGCCCAAGCGGCCGGCACGTCGCCCGGCCGCACCACCCGGTCCCGGACCCGGATCTCGCCGGTGTCCGCCCGGCGCAGGCCGGCCACCGTCTCGGCGAGCGCCACCTTGCCGCTGCTGCCCGAGCCGGTCACCCCGACCAGTTCCCCGGACCGCACGGCGAGCCGGACGCCGGAGTAGGAACCGGCCAGGCCGAGATCGCGCACCTCGAGCGCCACCGCCGCGTCCGCCGGCACCGGCGGCCGGGCGGCCGGCGCCATGCCGCCGGCCGCCTCGCCGGTCATCGCGTCGACCAGCGCCTCGCGGCTCAGCCCGGCGACCGGCCGAGTCAACACCCAGCGTGCGTCCCGCATCACGGTGACCGTGTCGCAGACATCGAACACCTCGTGCAGGTGATGCGAGATGAACAGCAGTGTCACCCCGGCCGCGGACAGCGCGCGCATCCGCTGGAACAACCGCTCGATCGCGTTGGCGTCCAGGCGGGCGGTCGGCTCGTCGAGGATGATGAACCGCGCGCCGGTGGACAGCGCGCGGGCGATCTCCACGAGTTGCTGCTGCTCCACGTCGAGCTCGCCGGCGGGCCGGGCCGGGTCGACCGCGAGCTCGAACTCGTCCAGCAGGTCGGCGGCTGCCCGGCGCAGGCCACGCCAGTTGATCCACGGCGTCCGGCCGCGCGGTCCGGCCTCCTCGTGCCGGTTGAGGAACAGGTTCTCCGCGACGCTGAGCTCCGGGATGACGGTGCTCTTCTGGTACACGCAGGCGACGCGCTGCCGCCACTGTCGACGGTCGGCCGTCGGAGGCGCCGGCCGGCCGTCGAAGTGCAGCGTGCCGCCGTCCGGGCGTTGCAGCCCGGTCAGGACGGACACCAGGGTGGACTTTCCGGCGCCGTTACGCCCGACCAGGGCATGTGTCGAGCCGGGCGCGACGGAGATCTGCGCGTCGGCCAGGGCGACTGTGGCGCCGAACCGCTTGCTGATGCCGGTCGCCTCGACGGCCGGGGTCACTTGCTGACCTGGTTGCCCCACAGCCCGGCGTCATCGACGTTCTCGGCCGTGACGAGCGGGGCGGGGAGCTGGTCTTCGAGGACACCGTTGCCGACGTCGACGATCGTGCTGTCGTGGTCGGTGGGGCCGGGCTGGAAGGTCCTGCCGTCGATCGCGGCCTTCGCGTAGAACAGCGCGTACTTGGCGTACAGGTCGGCGGGCTGCGAGACGGTGGCGTCGATCTCGCCCTTGCGGATCGCCTCGAACTCCTGCGGGATGCCGTCGTTGGAGACGATGAAGACGTGCTTCGGGTCGGTCGGCGGCACGAGCAGGTTCTTGGAGCGCAGCAGCTGCAGCGTCGGCGCGAGGAACACGCCGCCCGCCTGCATGTAGATGCCCTTGATGTCCGGGTGTTGGGCGAGCCGGGTCTGCAGGGCGGCGGAGGCCTTGGTGCCTTCCCACTCGGTGGGCTCTTCGAAGACGGTGATGCCTGGGAACTTCGTCCTCATGCATTCGGCGAAGGCCTCGGAGCGGTCCCGGCCGTTGATCGACGACAAGGCTCCCTGGAACTCGACGACCTTGCCCTTGCCGCCGAGCTTCTGGCCGAGGAACTCGCACGCCTTCTGCCCGTACGCGCGGTTGTCGGCGCGCACCACCATGAAGACCTTGCCCTTGTCGGGGCGGGTGTCGACGGAGACCACCGGGATCTTCTTCTGTTCCAGCATGGTGAGCGTGGTGGCGATGGCGCCGGTGTCCTGCGGCGCCATGACGATCGCCTTGGCGCCCTGGCTGACCAGGGCCTGGCTGTTGGCCACGAGCTTGGCCACGTCGTTCTGCGAGTTGGTCGGCGCCATCAGGTCGGCACCCACCTCCTCGGCGAAGGTGGGCACGTACTTGGCGTAGGAGTTCCAGAAGTCGGAGTCGGCCCGGGGCAGGTCGACACCGACCTGCGGCTTGTCCGAGTTGCCGGACGCGGCGTCCGGGGATTCGGAGCCGCACGCGGCGGTGGTCAGCAGGGCAACGGCGGCCAGGGCGGCGCCCGTGGCGCGCAGGGACCGTTTCATGAGTTCCTCATTCGGGGTCGGGCGTGACGACGGGTGGAAGAGAGGCCGGCGGCAGCCGCAGATGCTGCATGCCGCCGTCGACGGCCAGCACGGTTCCGGTGGTGGCGCCGGCGAGCGGGCTGGCCAGGTAGGCGATCGCGGTGGCCACCTCGGTGGCGGTGACCAGCCGTCCGTTGGGTTGCCGGGCGCGCAACGCGGTCAGCGTGGCGTCCGGATCGGCGGCCCCGGCCACCAGGCGGCGCACCCAGGGGCCGTCCACCGTGCCGGGGTTGACGCAGCAGACTCGGATGCCGTCGCGGACATGGTCGGCGGCCATCGCGAGGGTCAGCGCCTGCAGGGCACCCTTGCTCGCGCTGTAGAGCGCGCGGTCGGGCAGCCCGACGTGCGCGGCGACCGAGCAGGTGTTGACCACCGCGGCGTGCCGGGACCGGCGCAGGTGCGGCAGGGCGGCACGGGTCACACGCACCGCGCCGACCACGTTGACGTCCAGGACCCGGTGCCATTCGGCGTCGTCGTTGTCCGCGACGGTGCCGACCGCGCCGATGCCGGCGTTGTTCACCACGATGTCCAGCCCGCCGAACCGGTCGGCGATCCGGCACACCGCCGTACGGACAGCCGCGTCGTCGGCGAGGTCGGCCACGAACGACGGCAGGTCCGGCGCGGCCACCCGGTCGAGGCAGGCGACCCGGGCGCCGCGCTCGGCCAGCAGGCGGGCGGTCTCGGCGCCGATGCCGGAGGCGGCGCCGGTCACCACGGCCGCCAGCCCGTCGAACTCGCGCACTGTCATCGAGCCACGCCCATCCACTGCGGACCGCCGGGGAACGCGTAGCGGGCCAGGGTCTCCGGTCGCATGGTGGCGCTGAAGCCCGGACGGAGCGGCGCCTGGTAGCGGCCGGCACGCACCCGTACCGGATCGACGAAGTGGTCGTGCAGGTGATCCACGTACTCGATGACCCGGTCGCCCATGGCGCCGGAGACCGCGACGTAGTCGAACATCGACAGGTGCTGGACCAGCTCGCACAAGCCCACGCCGCCGGCGTGCGGGCACACCGGGACGCCGTACTTGGCGGCCAGCAGCAGGATGGCGATGTTCTCGTTGACACCGGCCACCCGGGCGGCGTCGAGCTGCAGGTAGGACATCCCGCCGAGCTGCAGCAGCTGCTTGAAGATCACCCGGTTGGCGACGTGCTCGCCGGTGGCGACCGGCACCGGCGCGATCCGGCGGGCGATCTCGGCGTGTCCCACGACGTCGTCCGGGCTTGTCGGCTCCTCCACCCACCAGGGCGAGTACGGGGCGAGGGCGGCAACCCACGTCACCGCGGACTCCACGTCCCAGCGCTGGTTCGCGTCGACGGCGATCCGGAAGTCCGGCCCGCACACCTCCCGGGCGATACGCATCCGGCGCACATCGTCGTCCAGGTCGGCGCCCACCTTCAGCTTGATCTGGGTGAAGCCGTCCCGGACCGCCTCGGCGCACAGCCGGCGCAGCTTGTCGTCGCTGTAGCCGAGCCATCCCGGCGAGGTGGTGTAGGCCGGATATCCCTCGGCCAGCAGCAGGCGCCGGCGTTCGGCGCGCCCGGGCACCTGCCGCCGGAGGATCTCCAGCGCCTCGGCCCGGGTGAGCGCGTCGGTCAGGTAACGGAAGTCGACGAGGTCGACCAGGTCCTCGGGCGACATCGCGGCCAGCATCTGCCACAGCGGCCGGCCGGCCGTCTTGGCCTTGAGGTCCCACAGCGCGTTGACCACCGCGGAGACCGCCATGTGCATGATCCCCTTCTCCGGGCCGAGCCAGCGCAGCTGTGAGTCGTGCACCAGCTCCCGCCAGAACCCGCCGAGGTCGTCGAGCACGTCGTTGACGTTGCGGTCGACGAGGTACGGCGCGAGGGCGTCGATGGCGGCACGCTGGACGTCGTTGCCGCGCCCGATGGTGAACGCGAACCCGTGGCCCTCCAGCCCGTCCGGGGCGTCGGTGCGCAGCACCACGTACGCCGCGGAGTAGTCGGGGTCGGGGTTCATGGCGTCCGAGCCGTCGAGCGCCGTGGAGGTCGGGAACCGGATGTCGTGGGTCTCCAGGGCCCGGAATCGCGGGATCGTCACGCCGCTCCCACCGTCTGCCGCTGCCGGCCGAGCCCGTCGATCTCCAGCTCCACCACGTCACCGGGACGCAGGTAGGGCCGCGGCTCGGGCCGGCCGAGCGCCACCCCGGCGGGTGTGCCCGTGTTGATCAGGTCGCCCGGGTACAGGGTCATGAAGTGACTCAGGTACCGGATGATCTCGGCCACCCCGAAGACCATGTCCTTGGTGTTGCCGTCCTGGCGCAGCGTGCCGTTGACCCATAGCCGCAGGCCGAGCTGCTGCGGGTCGGCGATCTCATCGGCCGTGACGAACCACGGGCCCATCGGGTTGAACGTCTCGCAGGACTTGCCCTTGTCCCATTGACCGCCGCGGTGCAGTTGGAACTCGCGCTCGGACACGTCGTGCGAGACGACGTAGCCGGCGACGCAGGCCATCGCGGCCTCGTGCGACTCCAGGTAGCGCGCCGGGCGGCCGATCACCACGCCGAGCTCGACCTCCCAGTCGGTGCAGCTGCTGCCGCGCGGCACGAGCACCGTGTCGTCCGGGCCCACCACGGTGTCCGGTGCCTTGAGGAACACCACCGGCTCGGCCGGCAGCGCCGCGCCGGTCTCCTCGGCGTGGTCGCGGTAGTTCAGGCCAATGCAGACGATCTTTCCGGGGCGCCGGATCGGCGGGCCGATCCGTGCCCCCGTCGCCGGCCGGGACGCCCGCCCCGCCAACCGCTCGCGCAGACGGCCGATGCCGCCGGCCGCGAAGAACGCCGGATCCAGGTCGTCGACCACATCGGACACATCGACGAGGCCGTCGTCGGCGCCCAGCACGGCGACCCGTTCCTCGCCCGGAGGACCTACGCGGAGAAGCTTCACCACACCACCAAATACATCGGGTGTTTTGCCGTGTCGGCATCGAACATCGGATGTCTAACATCCGCCGATCGCTCGGGCAAGACCTCCGTCCGCCCTTGATGACCTTGCAGGATCGACCTTCGGCGGCTTTAGCTGCCAAAATACTCCGACGTCTTGACATAAAAAAACATCCAATGTTAACTGCGACGTATTGAGGAGGGCTTATGCGTCTACCTGCGGGGAGCCGAACCGTTTCGCGAGCCGTCGCCGTCACCCTGCTCGTCACCCTGTCCGCCTTGCCGGCGGTCGACCGCCCGCAGCCCGCACGGGCCGCGGCCGCCGATCCCAGCCAGGCCCTGTGGTACGACGAGCCCGCGGCCAACTGGGAGAACAACGCCCTGCCGATCGGCAACGGCGCGCTCGGCGCCATGGTCTTCGGCGGCGTTCAGACCGAGCGTCTGCAGCTCAACGAGAAGACGTTGTGGACCGGCGGCCCCGGTGCCGCCGGGTACGACCACGGCAACTGGACGGCGCCCCGGCCGGGCGCCCTGGACGCCGTCCAGGCACAGATAGACCGGGACGGCCGGATGGACCCGAGCGCCGTCTCCGCGGCGCTCGGCCAGCAGCCGACCGCGTTCGGCGCGTACCAGAACCTCGCCGACATGTACCTCGACATGACCGGCACGCCCGCGACGGTGAGCGGCTACCGGCGCGAGCTGGACCTCGCCGATGCGACCGCCCGCGTCGAGTACTCGCACGGCGGTGCGACCTACCGCCGCGAGTACTTCGCCAGCTACCCCGGCAACGTCGTCGTCTCCCGGTTGTCGGCCAGCCAGGCCGGGAGGATCTCATTCGTCCTACGGCCGGTGACCGCCCAGGCCGGCAGCTCCGTCACGGTGGCGAACGGCCGGATCACCATCCGCGGCACGCTCGGCAACGGCCTCATCCACGAGACCCAGTACCGGGTGGTGACGACCGGCGGCACCCGGACCGACGGCTCCGGCCGGGTCACCGTCACGGGCGCCGACTCGGCGCTCGTCGTGCTGTCCGCCGGGACGTCGTACGCCGGCGCCTACCCCTCCTACCGCGGCGCGGACCCGCGGACGAAGGTCACCCAGGCGGTCGACGCGGCCGCGGCCGCCACCCCGGACGCGCTACGCGCCGCACACCTGGCCGACTACCGCCGCCTCTACGACCGGGTGCGGCTGAACGTGGGCGGGCAGATGCCGAACATTCCCACCGACGAACTGCGGTCGGCCTACACCGGCGCGGCCGGCCGGGCCCAGGACCGCGCGCTGGAGTCGCTGTTCTTCTCCTACGGCCGCTACCTGCTCATCGCGTCGTCGCGCGGCGGCTCCCTGCCGGCCAACCTCCAGGGCATCTGGAACAACTCCAACAGCCCGCCCTGGAACGCCGACTACCACACCAACATCAACGTGCAGATGAACTACTGGCCCGCGGAGATCACCAACCTCTCGGAGACCGCGACGCCGCTGTTCGACTTCATCGAGGCGCTGCGCGCCCCCGGCCGGGTCACCGCGCAGCGCAACTACGGCACCACCGGCTGGGTCACCCATCTCGGCACCAACCCGTACGGCTTCACCGGCGTGGAGAGCTACGCCACCGCGTTCTGGTTCCCGGAGGCGGCCGCCTGGCTGTGCCAACACCTCTACGAGCACTACCGGTTCACCGGCGACACCGCGTTCCTGCGCGACCGGGCGTACCCGGCGATGAAGGAGGCGGCCGAGTTCTGGCGCGCCAACCTGCACACCGATCCGCGCGACAACAGGCTTGTCGTCTCACCCAGCTACTCCCCCGAGCAGGGTGACTTCTCGGCCGGCGCGTCGATGAGCGAGCAGATCGTGTGGGAGCTGCTGACCAACGTCGTCGAGGCCAGCACGACGCTCGGTGTGGACACCACCCTGCGCCAGCAGTGGCAGTCGACGCTCGACCGGCTCGACCCCGGCCTGCGGATCGGCTCCTGGGGCCAGTTGCAGGAGTGGAAGACCGACTGGGACGACCGCAACAACCAGCACCGGCACATCTCGCACCTGTACGCCCTGCACCCCGGCCGGCAGATCTCGCCGCTGACCACCCCGGCGTTCGCCGAGGCCGCCAAGGTCTCGCTGAACGCGCGCGGCGACGGCGGCACCGGCTGGAGCAAGGCCTGGAAGATCAATTTCTGGGCCCGGCTGCTGGACGGCGACCGCGCCCACAAGATGCTCAGCGAGCAGCTCAAGGGCAGCACGCTGGCCAACCTGTTCGACACCCACCCGCCGTTCCAGATCGACGGCAACTTCGGTGCCACCTCCGGCATGGCCGAGATGCTGCTGCAGAGCCAGCACGGCGTCGTCGACGTGCTACCCGCCGTGCCGGCCGCTTGGCCGGCCGGCACGGTCACCGGCCTGAAGGCGCGGGGCGACGTCACGGTGGACGCCGAGTGGCGCAACCGGCAGGCCAGCCGGATCACGCTGACCGCCGGCCGCAGCGGCAACCTGACGGTACGCAACCCGATCCTGTCCACCGCCACGCTGATCGACCTGAGCACCGGCCAGGCCGTTCCGGTGACCCGCTCGGGCAACCAGATCACGTTCGCGGCCATCGCCGGCCGCCGCTACCAGGCCGTGTCCACCGGGGTCACCGGCACGATCACCGGGGTCGCCAGCAACCGCTGCGTCGACGTGCCGGGCGCCGCCACGGCCGACGGCACCGCCCTCATCCTGTGGGACTGCTCCGGCGCGGCCAACCAGATCTGGTCCCGCGAGTCCGACACCACGATCCGCAATCGCGGCAAGTGCCTCACCGCCGCGAACGGTGCCGCCACCATCAGCACCTGCGGCACCGCCACCAACCAGCGCTGGACCTACGACACCACCGCACGGACCCTGCGCAACCAGGCCACCGGCACCTGCCTGGACGCCAACGGCGGCGGCACCGCCAACAACACCCGTCTCATTCTCTGGCCGTGCACCACCGCGGCCAACCAGCAGTGGCTGATGTAGGAGACATCTCCTTGGAATCGATCACACGCGCCACCGTCCTGACCCTGACCGCTTCCTTCCTCGTCGCCGTCGCCCCCTCCTCCCCGGCCGCCGCCGAACCCGCCGCGTTCACCGGACTGATCACCGGGGTGGGCAGCGGCCGCTGCGTCGACGTCCCCGGCTCCAGCACCACCGACGGCACCGCCCTGGTCCTGTGGGACTGCTCCGGCGCGGCCAACCAGATCTGGAACCGGATGGCCGACACCACCATCCGCAACCGCGGCAAGTGCCTCACCGCCGCGAACGGCGCCGCCACCATCAGCACCTGCGGCACCGCCACCAACCAGCGCTGGACCTACGACACCACCGCACGGACCCTGCGCAACCAGGCCACCGGCACCTGCCTGGACGCCAACGGCGGCGGCACCGCCAACAACACCCGCCTCATCCTGTGGTCCTGCGGCACCGCCACCAACCAGCAGTGGCGCATCGGCGCGGCCGAATACCAGCCACTGCTCAACGTCGGGTTCGGTGGCTCGTTCACCACCGCCAGCGGGTACACCCCGGCGCCCGGCGAACTGGTCGACGGGCAGCTCACCCGCTTGGCCGGCAACGAGACCGTCGACGGCTCCGCCGTCACGCTCACCGGCGGCGGCACCGGCGTCGGCTTCGCCCCGCGCATCGCGCTGACCAGCGCCAGGTACGTGAACCGGAGCCTGCTGGCCGAGGCGGTCGTGCGCCGCCGGGCCGGGGCCACGATGGCCTTCGACACGGTGCTCAGCCTGGCCGGCGGCGCCTACTACCGATACGCCAACGGGTCGCAGAACACCACCCAGTTCGGCATGTACGGACCGGACGCGCCCTACTACGACACCCGGCAGAACGGGCCGGACCTGTCCGACACACAGAACACCCACGTGGCACTGGCCTACGAGTACGTGAGCGACGCCTCGGCTCGCCTCGAGGCGTACGTGAACGGCTGCCGCGTCGGCACCGCCGTGACCACCCCGGTCGCCGCGGCGAACGCCGCGCAGGGCCTGCTGGCGTTCGGCAACGACGCCGGCACGAGGAACCGGGGCTGGCACGGCACCCTGGACGCGATCGCGCTGGCGACGATGCGCAGCGCGGCCGGCCCCGCAGACTTCCAGCTCGACGCGCCGCTCTGCGGCGGCACCGCCCCGCCGCCGGCGGGCTGTGAGAACAACCCCGGCACCAGCGGACCGGTCACCCCGGCCACCGTCATCCCGGTCGACCGGTGCGACACGCTCGAGCGGATCCGGCAGAAGGCCGCCCACGTCGTGCCGAGCCCCGGCCAGCTCGCCTGGCAGCAGCAGGAACTGACCGCCTTCCTGCACTACGGCATGAACACCTTCACCGGCGTCGAGTGGGGCACCGGCAACGAGGACCCGGCCCTGTTCAACCCGGCCACGGTCAACCCGGCGCAGTGGATGCAGGTGCTCAAGCGCAACGGCTTCAAGGAGGTCATCCTCACCGTCAAGCACCACGACGGCTTCCTGCTCTACCCGTCGCGGTACAGCACCCACTCGGTGCGATCCAGCCCGTGGCGCGACGACATCTTCCGCGCCACCGTCGACGCCGCCCGCGCGGCCGGGCTCGGTGTCGGCTTCTACCTCTCCCCCGCCGACGGCGCGGAGATCCCCGGCCGGCGCGGCGGCGACCGGTTCGGCAACAACAGCGCCCGGCGCTCGGTGACCATCCCGACGCTGGTCGCCGGCGACACCCGCACCCCGGCGCGGACCTTCACCTACCAGGCCGACGACTACAACGCCTACTTCCTCAACCAGCTGTACGAACTGCTCACCGAGTACGGCCCGATGTCCGAGGTCTGGTTCGACGGCGCGAACCCGTACACCGCGTACCCGCAGAACTACCAGGTCGGCGACTGGTACAACCTGATCAGGTCGCTGCAGCCGAACGCCAACATCGCGATCAACGGACCGGATGTGCGCTGGATCGGCTCGGAGTCCGGCGCCTTCCGCGCCGACGAGTGGAGCGCCCTCCCGTTCAAGGGCACCAATCCCGCCGCGCTCAACCGCGACGACGACCTGCTGGGCGGGCCGCAGTCGACCGACCTGGGCTCCAGCGCGCTGATCGGGCGCAACCTCGGCACCATCACCTACCTGTCCTGGTACCCGGCCGAGGCCGACGTGTCGATCCGGCCCGGCTGGTTCTGGAAGTCCGCGCAGAACGGCTCGGTCAAGACGCCCGACGCCCTGGTCCGGCTCTACGAGAACGCGGTGGGCCGCAACGCCAACCTGCTGCTCAACGTGCCGCCCAACCAGGCCGGCGTGCTGGACACGGCAGACGTCGCCTCGCTCGACGCGTTCGGCGCCACGATCCGCGGCCGCTACGGCAGGGAACTGTTCGCCCGGGCCGACGCCACCGGCACCGCCGCCGCCCTGACCGACACGTCGCTGGCCTCGTTCTGGTCGCCGGCGAACAACGCCACCACCGGCTCGGTCGAGCTGACCTCCTGCCGGGCGCGCACCTTCGACCGGGTGCTGGTGCAGGAATCGATCGGCAACGGCCAGCGCATCGAGGGCTTCGCCGTGGACGCCTGGATCAACGGCACCTGGCAGCAGGTCGCCACCGCCGGATCGGTCGGCTACAAGCGGATCGTGCCGCTGTCGTCCGCGGTCTCCAGCGACCGGCTGCGGCTGCGGGTCGCCTCCGCGCGGGGCGTCCCACAGGTCGCCACGCTCACCGCCTACTCCACCGACACCGCCGCCAACCCCTCCTCCTGCTGACCCCGATGGGAGCTCAACACATGCGACTCCGACACCTCGCGGTCACCGGCTCGGTGGGCGCCCTCGCCGCCGCGGTGATCGCCGTGCCCGCCGGTCCGGCCGCGGCCGTACCGGGCGATCTGCAGGTCATCCCCGCTCTCAAGCAATGGACCGCCGGCACCGGCAGCTACACCTTCGGTGCCACCTCCCGAATCGTTGTCGACCCCGCCTGGACCGCCCAGCTGAACGACGACGCGGCGACGTTCGCCGCCGACCTGCGCGACCTGACCGGCCGCACGGTTCCGGTCGTCACCGGCGCCGCCGCGGCCGGCGACATCCGGCTCACCCTCGGCGGCAACCAGCCCGTCGAGGGCTACACGATGACTGTCGGCTCCAGCATCGCCATCCAGGGCTCGACCGACACCGGTGCCTTCTACGGCACCCGCACCGTGCTTCAACTGCTCAAGCAGTCCAGCACCGTGCCGGCCGGCACCACCACCGACAGCCCGGTCAAGCCCGAGCGCGGCCTGATGGTCGACCAGGGCCGCAAGTACTTCACGGTGGATTGGCTCCGTAGGCACATCAAGGAGCTGGCCTACCTGAAGATGAACCGGTTCCACTTCCACCTGTCCGACACCTTCGGTTTCCGGCTGGAGAGCACCACCCATCCCGAGGTCGTCTCCGAGCAGCACTACACCAAGCAGCAGATGCGCGAGCTCATCGCGCTGGCCCGGCAGTACCACATCGAGATCGTCCCCGAGATCGACATGCCCGGGCACATGAACGCGATCCTGGCCGATCACCCGGAACTCCAGCTCACCGACGTGCGGGGCAACCGCGACCCGTACTACCTGGACCTGTCCAAGCCGGGCGCGTACACCCTGGTCCGGGACCTGATGACCGAGTTCCTGCCGCTGTTCCCGGGTCGGTACTGGCACATCGGGGCGGACGAGTACCTCGGCGACTACGCCAGCTTCGACGACTACCCGCAGCTTCTCGAGTACGCCCGCGCCAACTACGGACCGAACGCTGTCGCCCAGGACACCTACTACGGCTTCATCAACTGGGCCAACGACATCGTCCGCGCAGCCGGCAAGACCAGCCGGATGTGGAACGACGGCATCAAGAACAACGGCACCATCCGGCCGGCCTCGAACATCATCGTCGAGGCCTGGTACGGCCTCGGCATCGGCCCGCAGGCGCTGCTCGACCGCGGGCACACCCTCGCCAACGCATCCTGGGACCCGACCTACTACGTGCCCGGCCGCAGCAAGCCGAATCTGACCTGGGCGTACGAGACCTGGCGGCCGGACATGTTCCACGGCGGCGCCACCATCTCCGACCCGTCGCGCAACCTCGGCTCGCTCGTGCACGTGTGGTGCGACAGCCCGGACAGCGAGACCGAGGACCAGATCGCCGCGGGCATCCGCACCATCCTGCGGGTGGTGGCCCAGCAGACGTGGGGCTCGCCCAAGCCGGTCACCTCGTACACCGCGTTCACCACCGTCATGGACCGGGTCGGCCGGGCGCCCGGCGGCCCGGGCGCGGACGGCAACCTGGCGCTCAACCGGCCGGTGACCGCGTCCTCCACCGAGACGGCGAGCTTCCCGGCGACCGCGGCGGTCGACGGCAACCTCGGCACCCGCTGGTCCTCGGCCTGGACCGACCCCACCACGATCCAGGTCGACCTCGGCAGCAGCCAGGAGCTCTCCCGCGTCGTGCTGCACTGGGAGGCGGCCTACGCCCGCTCGTACCAGATCCAGACCTCCGCCAACGGCACCACCTGGACCACCGTGGCGAGCACGACCACCGGCGACGGCGGCAAGGACGAGCTGGCCGTCAGCGGCACCGCCCGCTACGTGCGGATGCAGGGCACCCAGCGCGGCACCAGCTTCGGCTACTCGCTCTGGGAGTTCGAGGTCTTCGGGCCCCGCCGCGGCGTGATCACCGGTCAGGCCAGCGCGCGCTGCATCGACATCCCGGCCAGCAACAGCGCCGACGGCACCGCGGTCAACCTCTGGGACTGCAACAGCGGGGCCAATCAGACCTGGACCCAGCGGGCCAACGGCAACCTGGTCACTCTCGGCAAATGCCTCGAACCGGCCGGCGGCAGCACCGCCGACGGCACCGGCATCGTGATCCGCACCTGCACCGACGCGGCGACCCAACGCTGGACCTACGACGCCGCCAGCAGCAGCTATCGCACCGGCGGTAAGTGCCTCGACGCCAACGCCGCAGCCACCGCCAACGGCACCCGTCTGGTGCTGTGGCCGTGCACCGGCGCCGCGAACCAGCGGTGGACCCTCCCCGCCGCATGATGCATGGAGGAGCAAGGTTGCGTCACGCACAATCCCCACCCGGGCCACGGTCCCGGCGGCGGCCCCTGGCCACCGTGCTGGTCGCCGGCCTGACCGCCGGCGCGCTCGCCACACCGGGCGGCCCGCCGCCGGCCGCGGCGGCGCCACCGTCGGACCCGGCCTACGTCAACGCATCCGGCCAGGTCTTCCCCGGTGTCCAGCCGGGCCCCGCCACGGTGTCGCTGTCCGGCGGCACCTTCACGCTGGCCAACGCGGCACTGTCGGCCACCTGGAACCTCAGCGGCAGCACCGTCTCGCTGACCCGCTTCGACAACCGGGCGGCGAACCGCACGGTGCCGATGAGCCTGCGCGGGCTGTTCACGCTCACGCTGGCCGACGGCACCACCATCACCCCGGCGAACATGACGGTCACGGCCGCTCCGGCGCTCAGTGACCTGCCGGCCGACGCGGCCTCGGCCCGGCTCGCCGAGCGCTACGCCGGCAAGGCCGTCACCACCACCTTCCGGTACGCGTCCGGCGGGCGCACGCTCGAGGTGCAGTGGCAGGTACGGCTGCGCGGCGGCGCCAACTCGGTGCAGCACAGCTTCACCGTGCGGTCGGTGGCCGGCACCTTCGACATCACCTCGCTGCGCCTGGTCCAGCTGAGCCTCGGCGAGGCCCGCGTCATGGGTCAGGACGACGGCAGCCCGGTGGTGCACGGCGCCGCGGGCAGCGAGACGCTGTTCGTCGGCATCGAGAACCCGATGGCGAAGCCCACCGTGAGCGGCAGCGACGTCGACATCGCGGTGGCGCGCGCCGGTGACCTGATCCAGGGCGAGTCGTGGAACTACACGGCGTCCACCGGTGTCGCCCCGGTCGGGCAGCTGCGCCGCTCGTTCCAGTACTACGTGCAGCGGGAGCGGGCCCACGACCGCCGGACGTTCCTGCACTACCAGTCGTGGATGGACCTCAAGCCGCCGGGTCTGGTCATCAACAGCGCGGAGCTGACCCGGGCGGTGAACCTGTTCGGCACGCAGCTGACCAACCGCGGCGCCAAGATCGACAGCTTCTGGGTCGACGACGGCTGGGACTACCTGCGCGCACCGGCGGTCAACGAGTCGAACCTCAACGTCTGGTCGTTCGACCCGACCCAGTTTCCCACCGGTTTCGCACCGCAGCGGGCCGCCGCCGCGCAGTACGGCGCGTCGATGTCGGTGTGGATGTCACCGTTCGGCGGGTACGGCCAAAGTGCCAGCACCCGTACCGCGCTCAACGCCAGCAAGCCGGCCGCCCAGCAGTACGAGACGCACGGCGGCGGCCAGTTCAAGCTGGGCGGCCCGAAGTACTACGAGCGGTTCCGGGCGGTCGCCTTCGACATGATGGACAACCACGGCGTCCGCGGCTTCAAGTTCGACGGCATCGGCGGCGGCCTCTACCAGCGGGGCCCGAACGCCGGCTACATCGCCGACTACGAGGCGCTGCTCAAGCTGACCGGCGACCTGCGGGCGCACCAGAAGGAGGTGTTCGTCAACGCCACCGTCGGCACGTGGGGCTCGCCCTACTGGCTGTGGTTCGTCGACTCGATCTGGCGCGACGGCGACGACGCGTACCTCATCGGCGCGGGCACTCCGCAGCAGCGATACGTCAACTACCGCGACTCCGAGACCTACCGCAACATCGCCGCGCAGAACCCGCTGTTCCCGGTGCCCAGCGTCATGAACCACGGCATCATCTTCTCCGACCGCACGCCGCAGTTCACCGCGGACCACGACCTGACCAAGCCCAGCGTGCAGGCTCAGGTCTCGCAGGACATCCGGGCGTACTTCGCGCTCGGGCTGAGCCTCCAGGAGCTGTACGTGCGCAACACGCTCGTCGACGCGGGCCGGCCGGGCGCGGCCTGGTTCTGGGACACCGTCGCGGCCAACGCCAGGTGGGCGCGCGCCAACCAGGGGCTGCTGAGCGACGTCCGCTGGGTCGGCGGTGACCCGGCCTCGGGCGCCGTCTACGGCACGACCGCCTGGAACTCCGCGACGGGCGTGTCGAAGGGCATGCTGATGCTGCGCAACCCGTCGGCGTCGGCGCAGACGTTCACGGTGAACCCGCAGACGCTGTTCGAGCTGCCCGGCGGGGTGTGGCAGCGATACCGGTTCACCGAGCGGGACGGGCTGCGCCCCGGCTTCGTGGTCGGCCCGGCCGGACCGATGACCGTCACCCTCCAGCCATTCGAGGTGGCCGTCTTCGAGGCGGCGCCGACCGACGAGCCGCTCGGCGGCACCCCGGTGCTGTCGCGGGCCGGCTGGACAGCGAGCGCCGACAGCGTCGAGACGACCGGGGAGAACGGCGACGCCGCCAACGCCATCGACGGCGACCCGGCCACGATCTGGCACACCCGGTACGTCGGCGGGATCGCCGGCATGCCGCACCAGATCACGCTCGACACCAGGCGCAACCACCGGATCGACCGGCTGGACTACCTGCCCCGCCAGGACGGCGGGACCAACGGCATCATCGCCGACTACCAGATCCAGACCAGCGCCGACGGCGTCACCTGGACCCAGGTGGCCGCCGGCACGTTCGGTGCGGGCAGCGCCCTGAAGTCGGTCTCGTTCACACCCACCACGGCCCGCTACGTCCGCCTGTGGACCACCCGAGCCACCAACGGCGCCGGGTACGCCTCGGCCGCCGAGATCAACCTGTACGGCTCGGTAGCCTGACCGATTCGGCCGTCCCGGGGCAGCACCGCCCCGGGGCGGCCGGCTCGTGCTGCAATGGCGAAAGGATCCACCACGCTGTGCGCGTAGCCCTTCTCATCACCTGCGTCAACGATCTGTTGTATCCGCAGACCGGACGCGCCGTCGTCACCGTGCTGGAACGCCTCGGCGTTCACGTGGACTTCCCGCAGGCACAGACCTGCTGCGGGCAGATGCAGGCCAACTCCGGTTACCGGGCAGAGGCCCTGCCCCTCGTACGAGGATTCGTCGACACCTTCGCCGCGTACGACGCGATCGTCGCCCCGTCCGGCTCGTGCGTGGCGATGGTCCGCGATTCCTATCCGGCGCTGGACCCGGCCGCCGCCGAGATCGGCGCACGCACCTATGAGCTCTCGGAGTTCCTCATCGACATCCTCGGCGTCACCGACGTGGGCGCACGCTTTCCCGCCCGCGTCGCCTACCACCCCACCTGTCACGGGCTCCGCATGCTCCGGCTGGGCGACCGGCCGGAGCGCCTGCTGCGCGCGGTGCGCGACCTCGAGCTGGCCGGGCTGCCCGGCGCGGACGAATGCTGCGGCTTCGGCGGCACGTTCGCGCTGAAGAACAGCGGCGTCTCGGGAGCCATGCTCACCGACAAGTGCGCGGCGGTCCGCGTTACCGGCGCGACGGTCCTCGCGGCGGCCGACAACTCCTGCCTCGCCCACATCGGCGGCGGCCTGTCCCGCAGCGGCGCACCCGTGCGAGCCCTGCACTACGCGGAAATCCTGGCGGCGGCGTGACCAGGAGACGGAGTCAGGCTCGCCCGGCGGCGCCGCTGGCCGAGGGCACGGCGTTTCCGGAGGCGGCCGCGGAGCGGCTGCGCGACACGCAACTGCGGGCCAACCTGCGCCGCGCCACCCACACCATCCGCGACAAGCGGGCCGCCGTGGTCGGCGAGGTCGAGGACTGGGAGGCGCTGCGTGACACCGCAGCTGCGATCAAGGCGGACGTCCTGTCCCGCCTGCCCGAACTGCTCACCCGGTTCGAGGTGGCGGCGACCGCGGCCGGCGCGACGGTGCACTGGGCGCGCGACGCCGCCGAGGCCAACACCGTGGTGACCGCGCTGGTCCGGGACACCGGCGCCGACCAGGTGGTGAAGGTCAAGTCGATGCTCACCCAGGAGATCGGGCTGAACGAGGCCCTCGCGGCGTCCGGCATCGAGGCGACCGAGACGGACTTGGCCGAACTCATCGTGCAGCTGGCCGACGACCGGCCGTCGCACATCCTGGTGCCCGCCATCCACTACAACCGCACGCAGATCCGGGACATCTTCCGCGCCCGCATGCCCGGTGCGTCGGCCGAGCTCGGCGACGACCCGGCCGACCTCGCCGAGGCCGCCCGGCTGCACCTGCGCCACCGCTTCCGTACGGCGAAGGTGGGCATCTGCGGCGCGAACTTCGCCGTCGCCGAGACCGGCAGCCTCGTGGTGGTCGAGTCCGAGGGCAACGGCCGCATGTGCCTGACCCTCCCGGAGACGCTGATCGCCGTGGTGGGCATCGAGAAACTGGTGCCGTGCCAGGCCGACCTCGGCACGTTCCTGCGCCTGCTGCCCCGCTCCTCCACCGGCGAGCGGATGAACCCGTACACGTCGATCTGGACCGGAGTGACCCCGGGCGACGGCCCGCGGGCGGTCCACGTCGTCCTGGTGGACAACGGCCGCACCGCCGCCCTCGCCGACCCGGTGGGCCGCCAGGCGCTGCGCTGCATCCGCTGCTCGGCCTGCCTCAACGTCTGCCCGGTGTACGAGCGCGTCGGCGGCCACGCGTACGGCAGCGTGTACCCCGGCCCGATCGGCGCCATCCTGTCACCGCAGCTGACCGGCGTCGCCGTCAACGACACCGCGCGCAGCCTGCCGTTCGCCTCGACGCTCTGCGGTGCCTGCTACGACGTCTGCCCCGTGAAGATCGACATTCCGCGGGTGCTGGTCCATCTGCGGCAGGCCGTGGTGGACAGCCGCCGTACCCGGCCGTCGGGCGAGCGCGCCGCGATGCGCGCCGCGTCCTGGGTGATGCGCCACCGTAGACGGTACGCGGCGGCACTGCGCGCCGCCCGTCGTGGCGCCGGGCTGATGCCCGGCGACCGGATCAAGCGCCTGCCGTGGCCGGCCTCGGCCTGGACGACCATCCGCGACGCGCCGAAGCCGGCCGCCGAGACCTTCCGAGAGTGGTGGATCCGTGAACGCTCGTGACGAGATCCTGGCCCGGGCCCGGCAAGCCGCGGCAACCGGCCCGACACACACGCCGGGCGACACGATGCCGTACATACCGCGCCCGGGAGATGCCGACCGGTTCGCCGAACGGCTGGCCGACTACGGGGCGCTCGTCACGAGGTGCGCGCCCGAGGGGCTGTCCCGGTCGGTCGCCGCGGCGCTCGCCGGCGTACCGGCGGTCATCGTGCCGGACGACGCTCCCCGCGGGTGGCTCGCCCACTACGACGGACGCGTGGTGACCGATGTGGACGCCGCGGACGCGGTGCTGACCGGCTGCGCGGCGGCTGTGGCGGAGACCGGCACGGTGATCCTCGACGCCGGGCCTGCCCAGGGTCCGCGAGTGCTGAGCCTGATTCCGGACCACCACATCTGCATCGTCCGCGCGTCGCAGATCCACGCCGACGTGCCGGACGCCGTGGCGGCGCTACGCCCCACCGCCCCACAGACCTGGATCTCCGGGCCGTCCGCCACCAGCGACATCGAACTCGACCGGGTGGAAGGCGTGCACGGTCCTCGGCGGCTGCACGTGATCCTGGTGCGCTGAGCCGCACCCGGCGGTCCGGGAGCGCGCACCGCGACTTCCGGGAACCGCCGGGCGCGGCCCGGCCCGGCTCAGCCGGCGCTCAGTCTCCAGTGCTGGCTGAGGTCGCCGTTGTCGGTCTGCTGCACGATCAACGCGCCGTCCCCGGTCGCGCTGCCGGACACGCCGAGCACCTTGCCGGTCGACACGTTCACCAGCTTGACGAAGTCGCCGGTCACCGTGACGAGGTGCCACTGCTGGTTGGCGCCGCCGTTGCTCGCCCACTGGATGATGCGGGTGCCGTCGGCGGCCACGTTGCCCTCCACGTCGACGAGCAGCGCCGAGTTGACGTTGGTGATCGTGGTGACACCGCCGGCCGCGCCGGCCATCTGCCACTTCTGGTTGGCGCCGCCGTTGCCCGCCCACTGCACCAGCTGCACGCCGGGTTCGGAGGACAGCGCCGGCACGTCCAGCACCTTGCCGCTGCGCCGGTTCGTCAGCGTGAAGGTGGACGCCCCGGCCTGGCCGCTGAGGGTGGCCTCGAAGGTGATCGGCGCGGCCTGCGTCTGGTGCAGGTCGAAGACCACGATCTCGTTGGCACCGGCCCGCAGCCAGGGTGCGGGACAGTAGAGCCGGTGCTGCGGGCCGATCTTCCAGTAGCGGCCGAGGTTACGGCCGTTGACCCAGACGACGCCCTTGGTCCAGCGCGACATGTCGACGTACGTGTCACCGGTCTGGGTGAGGTTCACCGTGGCCTTGAAGAAGATGCCGGGCCGGGACGGGTTGCTGATCACCGGGCGCAGGCCGGCCACGTACGCCTCGTCGACCGGCAGTGAGAAGGTCTGCCACCCGGTCAGCGTGGTGCCGCCCAGCGACACCGAGTTCGTGATGCCCTTGCGGTCGACCACGTACCGGCCGAAGTTGTTGCGGCCCATGCCCTCGACCAGGATGTCCAGCGTCGGAGCGGCGACGGCCGAGCTCTGCAGGGGCAGCGCCGCGTTGCCGAGCACGATGCCCAGCGGTCCGGTGTAGGTGGACGCGACGTTCTGCCGCGAGATGCCGCCCTGGTAGACGCCGTTGAGGAACACGGTGGCGTAGTCGCGCACCGAGTTGACGGTGAGGTCCGCGCGGGCGTAGCCGGGCAGGGTGCGCCGGTAGAGGATGAAGCCGAAGCTCTGCCCGTACATCTCCATCGGCTGCGGGTTGACCGCGGACGGCAGCGCGGCGGGCAGGTTGTCCCAGATCGACGCGTGCGGGGTGGGCTGGATGCCGGTCCGCACGATGGTGGGGATCGGCGCCGGCACGGCCGGCGGGGTGGTGCCGAGCGACGACGAGATGATCTTGCGGTACGCCGAGTACATGCGACCCGGCCCGCCCTGCTCGGTGATCGGCGCGCCGTAGTCGTAGCTGGTGATGTCGGCCTGGTAGCCGCTGCCGTCGTCGTTCGCGTTGGCCCCGGCGAAGTAACCGAAGTTGGTGCCGCCGTGCAGCATGTAGAAGTTGAACGACAACCGGCCGGACATCAGCCCGCGCAGCTCGGTGGAGATGTCGGTGGTCGCCCCGGCGAAGGTGCCGTCGCCCCAGTGCGTCAGCCATCCCGGGTACAGCTCGCCGGAGAAGGCCGGCACCGCCGGGAAGGACTGCCGTGCGGCCGCGATGGCGGCCGCGTCACCGCGGCTGAGCCCGATCGCCCCGCCGGTGACGACCGAGCGGGCGGCCTGCACCTGCGCCAGCGGGTCCTGGGTGTAGAACGGGCCGGTGATGCCGGCCCGCAGCCACAGCTGCCGCAGCTCCTCGAGGTAGACGGTGTCGTTGCCGAAGAAGCCGTACTCGTTCTCCACCTGCACCATCAGGATCGGCCCGCCGTTGGCGACCATCAGCGGACGCACCTGCGCGGCCAGGGCGTTGACGTACCGGGTGACCGCGGCCATGTAGTTCGGGTCGGACGCGGTCCGTACCCGCAGCTTGATGTTCGGGTGGCGCATCAGGTACGCCGGGATGCCGCCGGCGTCCCATTCGGCGCACACGTACGGGCCGGGCCGCAGCAGCACGTACATGCCCTCTTCCTGGCACAGCCGGATGAAGGCGGCGATGTTGCGGCGATCGGTGCTGAAGTCGAAGACGCCCTCGCGCGGCTCGACGTCGTTCCACATGATGTAGACGCCGATCGCGTTCAGGCCCATCGCCTTGGCCATCTGGATCCGGTGCCGCCAGTACTCCACCGGAATCCGGCACGGGTGCATCTCGCCGCTGCGGATCTGGAAGGGCTGGCCGTCCAGCAGGAAGTTGCTGCCGTCGGCGGAGAAGCCGAAGGTCTGCGGTGCGGCGGCGTGCGCGGGACCGCCCGACCCCAATGCGGCCGCGAACGGGGTGAGCGTGCTGACTGCGAGCAGTGTGCGTCGGCGCATGAGGCTCCCTTAGCTCGGTGCGACTACGCCGATCGTGCCAGCTCATGCTCGAAGCTGTAAATATTTACATCTAAAGTTGCTTATCTTTTCATGAAAGCGGTCAGTGCATCGGAAAGTCTCGATGCAGAAGGTGGCTCACCAGCCGGCCAAGACGGAGGTGGCGACCGCCAGGCCGCCCGTCAGGACCAGCAGGCCGCCCGCGGCCAGTAGAACCGCGTCGCCCGGCCGCCCCAGTCCGCCGGGCTGCCGGACGACCCGGTAGCGGCGGCGGGCCAGGACGGCCACCGCGACGGCCACCGGCGCGCAGGCCAGCACGCATCCCGCCGCGAAGGGATGGCGGGGCACCAGCTCCCGGCCGGCCAGCACCAGCACGGTGGCCGTCGCGAGAGCGGTGCGCAGCCACGCGAGCAGCGTGCGTTCGGCCTGCGCGCCGGGGTCGGGCGGCCGGCGTGGCTCCATCAGATCAGCACCGCCAGGCTGATCATCACGCCGGACACGATCACCGCCGCCGCCGACACCACCACGACGGGGGTGGACGGCAACGGCGCTCGCATCCGCAGGGCGCGCTCGTTGCGGATCCAGCGGGGAAACGCCTCGGCGGCCACCAGGACCGCCAGCAGTGCCAGCACCGCGGCGGCCCACTGTGCGCCGTCGCGGCCGAACGCCTTCACCGCGACAGCGGCCACCATGAGACCCAGGGACGTACGCAACCAGGCGAGGAAGGTGCGTTCGTTGGCCAGGGTGAACCGCGGGTCCGGCTCGTCGCCCGTCCCGTAGACCCGGCGCGGCCAGCGACGGTCGTCAGGCGGCCGGGGTCCATGGGGCGTCACCGCACTCCTCCTGCACACGGGCGAGCTCGCGGGTGAGCGACGCCCGGATCGCCGCATACGCCGGATCGTCGTAGACGCTGCGCATCTCCCACGGGTCGGCCCGCAGGTCGAACAGCTCCCACTCGGGCGGCTGGGGCGTCGCGGACGTGCCGGGCAGGCCGAGCCCGTCGGCGTAGTAGAAGACGAGCTTGTGGTCGTGGGTGCGCACCCCGTAGTGCGCCCACACGTGGTGCTCGTTGTCGTCGTGCTCCCAGTAGCGGTAGTACACCGACTGCCGCCAGTCGTCCACGTCGTCGCCACGCAGCAGGGGCCGCAGCGAACGGCCCTGCATCCGCGGGTCGGCCGGCACCCCGGCGTAGTCGAGGAACGTCTGGGCGAAGTCGACGTTCATGGCGAGGGCGTTCGTCGTCGTACCGGCCGGGATCTCCGCCGGGTAGCGGATGAGGAACGGCATCCGCAGCGACTCCTCGTACATGAAGCGCTTGTCGTACCACCCGTGGTCGCCCAGGAAGAAGCCCTGGTCGGAGGTGTAGACGACGATGGTGTCGTCGGTCAGCCCGTGCTCGTCGAGGTAGTCGAGCAGGCGGCCCACGTTGTCGTCCACACTCGCCACGCAGCGCAGGTAGTCCTTGATGTAGCGCTGGTAGGTCCAGAGCGCCGCCTCGTCGGGGTCGAGGTCCGGCGGCAGCAGTTCCTTGACGTCGTCGGCGGTCAGGTCCCGGTCGATGCGCATCCGGGCGGCCCGCGCGGCGGCGGCGTGCCCGGAATGGTCGTCGTCGAAGGTGGCCGGGACGATCACGTCGTCGACGTACATGTCGCGGTGCTTGTCATCGGGTTCCCAGTTGCGGTGCGGGGCCTTGTGGTGCACGAGCAGGCAGAACGGCCGCGACCGGTCGCGCTGGTCGAGCCAGTCGACGGCCAGGTCGGTGATGATGTTCGTGCAGTAGCCGGGCCGGACCCGCTCCACGCCGTCGGCGCCGTAGAAGACCGGATCGCGGTAGCGGCCCTGGCCGGGCACGACCTCCCAGTAGTCGAAACCGCGGGGGTCGTGCTCCGGCCCGTGCCCGAGATGCCACTTGCCGACCAGGGCGGTCTGGTAGCCGGCCCGGCGCAGCAGCTCGGGGAAGACGAGCTGACGGTTGTCGAACTCGGTCGACAGCGTCTGCACGCCGTTCACATGGTTGTAGGTGCCGGTGAGGATGGTTGCCCGGCTCGGTGCGCACAGCGAGTTGGTGCAGAAGCAGTTGTCCAACAGGGCGCCGCCGGCCGCGATGCGGTCGATGTGCGGTGTCTCGTTGATCTTGCTGCCATAGGCGCCAACCGCATGCGCGGCATGGTCGTCGGCCATGATGAAGACGATGTTGGGCCGCACGGCCTTCCTTTCTTGCCTGGAGTCGCTCAACCTCAGGCGGCGTAGGCGGCCGCGTCGTAGTAGCTGGCCGGGTCGGTGGCCTCGGGCAGCTTGCCGAGGTCCTTGAACAGGCCGTTGAGACCGCTGAGCCAGCCGTTCACGGTGCCGTCCTTCGACCTGGCGGCGAGTTCGGAGGAGGGCAGGAACCGGGCGTTGGTGGCCTCGGCGCGCAGTTGGTCGGCGGGCGCCGACCTGAGGAACTTCGTGGTCACCTCAACCGCGGCGTCGAGGTTGGTGGCCCGCTCGTCGTTGGCGGCCTTGAGGACCGCGAGCACCTTCTTCACGAGCTCCGGCTTGCCGCTCACGACCTGATTGCGTCCCACGTACGCGGACGGGAAGCTGACCTTCGGGTAGAAGTCCTCGTTCTTGGACAGCTCGGCGAGATCCGGCACCCGCTTCTTGATCGTGCCGATGAGCGGGTACCAGATGCCCGCCGCGTCGATCTGCCCGGAGCCGAACGCGGTGACCACCGTGCTGGCGTCCATGGCGACCTTCTGGATGTCGTCGATGGTGAGCCCGGCCTGCTGCAGGGCCAGCCGCACGATCATGTCGCCGGAGGTGCCCTCCGGTACGCCGACCCTCTTGCCCTTGAGCGCGGCGACCGAGGTGATACCCGGCTGGGCGATGACCCGGTCGGCGAAGCCGAGCGAGTTGATCGCGATGACCCGCGCCTTGCCGGAGGCGGGCAGCCACATCGCGCCGGGGCCGACGTAGCCGAAGTCGAGGTCGCCGGCGCCCAGCGCCTGCACCTGCAGCGGCCCGTTGGTGAAGACCTTGAGCTCGGGCTTGAGGCCGTGCTGCGCCCACAGGCCCTTGTCCTCGGCGATGGCCATGAGGCTGGCGCCGGTGAAGTCGGCGATGTAGCCGAGCTTGACCGGCTCGGTGGCGGAACCGGAGCCGCCGGTTCCGGACGGCTCCTCGTCGCCGCAGGCGGCGAGGGCGGCGGTGGCGCCGATGCCGGCGAGGCCGGCGAGAACGGAACGACGGGACAAAGGACTCATCGGACGGAACCTTCCTGTACGGGCTGGTGATACACGGCGCGCCAGACCCGGTTGCGGATCCGGGTGAACTCCGGGGAGAGACGGACGGCTTCGGTGCGCGGGTACGGCAGGTCGACGTCGATGACCTCCTGCACCCGGCCGGGCCGGGCGGCCATGACGACGACCCGGTTGGCGAGGTAGACGGCCTCGTCCACGTCGTGGGTGATGAACATGACGGTGCGCTGCTCGGAGCCCCAGGTCGCCAGCAGCTGGTCCTGCATCTGCACGCGAGTGAGGGCGTCGAGCGCGCCGAACGGCTCGTCCATGAGCAGCACCTGCGGGTCGACGGCATACGCCCGGGCGATCGCGCAGCGCTGCCGCATGCCGCCGGACAGCATCCGCGGCAGCACGTCGGCGAAGTCGGTCAGGCCCACCAGGTCGATGAAGTGCTGCGCCCGCCTGCGCCGCTCGGCCCGGCCGACCTTGGCGATACGCAGGCCGAACTCGACGTTGTCCCGGACGGTCAGCCAGGGGAACAGCGCGTACTGCTGGAAGATGACGCCGCGTTCCGGGCTGGGCCCGCGCACCGGACGGTTGTCGACGAGCACCTCACCGCCGGTGGGCTCGACGAGGCCGGCCGCAATGTTCATGAGCGTCGACTTGCCGCAGCCGGAGGGCCCGACCACGGTGACGAACTCGCGGTCGGCGATGTCCAGGTCGACGCTCTGCAGCGCCTGGAAGGGCTTGCCGCCGACGTCGAAGGTGCGGCTGGTGGAGCGGAAGGAGATCTTCTCGGTCATCGGCGTTCCTGCCATCCGGTGAGGCGCTTCTCGGCCGCGAGCAGGAGCCGGTCCATGATCAGGCCGAGTACGCCGATGGTGATCAGTCCGACGAAGATGCTGGGCAGGTCGTAGTAGATCTGGGCCTGCTGCATCCGGTAGCCGAGCCCCTCCTGCGCGGCGATCAGCTCGGCGGCCACCAGGGTGGCCCACGCCGCGCCGAGGCCGACACGCATGCCGACCAGGATGAACGGGGTGGAGGCGGGCACGACCACCCGGCGGAACACCACGGCGTCGCCGGCACCCAGCACCCGGGCCGCGTTGATCGTGGTCTTGTCGACGCTCACCACGCCCTGGAACGTCGACACGACGCAGGACAGGAACGCGGCCAGGAAGATGACGAAGACCTTGGGGGTCTCTCCGATGCCCATCAGCAGGATGGCGAGCGGGATGACGGCCAGCGGCGGGATGGTGCGGAAGAACTGCACGTAGGGCTCGATGAGGCCGCGCGCGGTGCGGTACCAGCCCATGAGGAAGCCGACCGGGACGGCGAGCGCGGTCCCCAGCGCGAAGCCGATGAACACCCGCCGGAGGCTGGCCAGGGCGTCGTCGAGCAGCGTGCCGTCCATGGCCAGTTCGCCGGCGCGGACGGCGACCTCCTGGGGGCCGGGCAGTCCGGACACGCCGGCCCGGGCCAGGCCGGCCCAGATGCCGAGGCCGAGCGCCACGGCGAGCACGTTCCAGACCGGCAAGGGCAGGACGCGGCGCGACGGCGAGGCCGCGCGGGTGGTTCCCGGCGCGCGCGGCCGCGACGGACGGACATCTGTCGGCACGGTGGTCCTCCGTAGCCAGGTCGGGGAGCGGGGCTGGACGAATCTTGGGCGTCATCGCGAATCTTGTCAACCCTTCGGACTAAATAAGTCGAGCTGGTCGCGAGGTAGGACGTCTCATCTTTGGCGGCAGTGTAGCCGCAGATTTTTGTTCAACCCATTTACGTTAATGAGCGGCGCCGCCATACTCCGCATAACCGACTCGCGGAGACGAAGGAGTCCCATGCCATCCCCTCGACGCCGCAGGCTCGCGGCGTACCTCGCCGTCGTGCTCGGCACGACGATCGTCGCCCCTCTCACCGGCGGCACGGCCCCGGCCGCCGCCGCTCCCGTGAACCTCGCCCGCACGGGCACCGCCACCGCGTCCAGCGTCGAACTGGACCGCTCCGATTTCGTCGCGGCGCACGTCAACGACGGCAATCGCAACAGCCGGTGGTCGTCGAAGTATCAGGACGACAGCTGGGTCCAGGTGCAGCTGGCGTCCGCCGCGCGGGTCGACCACGTCACGCTCAGCTGGCCCAACGCCTGCGCCCGTGACTTCGTCCTGCAGACCTCGGCCAACGGCACCACCTGGACCGACGTGGCCCGCGTCCAGCGCGACACCTGCCCCCGCACCGACGTCATCGACGTGAAGTCGGCCCAGCCGGTGACCCACGTGCGGATGCAGGGACGCCAGCGGTGGTCGACCTACGGGTACTCGATCTCCGAGTTCGAGATCTGGGACAGCGTCGCGCCGGCACCCGCGCCGTCGCTGGGCCTGATCCCCAAGCCGGTGTCGTTGTCCGAGAACGGCGGCACGCCGTTCACCCTCGCCCCCGGTAGCCCGATCGTCGCGCTCGGTGCCGGAGCGAACGCGCCGGCCAACCACCTGGCCGACATCCTGCGCCCGTCCACCGGCTACGCCCTGCCGGTCGTCGCACAGAGCAGCGCCGCCTCGCAGATCGTCCTCGACGTCGGCCCCGGCAAGGGACCGGCCGGCCAGGCCGCCGAGGGATACCGGCTGACCAGCACCTCGTCGTGGGTCACGATCAGCGCCGACACCGCGGCCGGGGCGCTCCACGGCGTACAGACGCTGCGGCAGCTCTTCCCGCAATGGGTGGAGTCGGACACCGTCGCCGCCGCGGTCTGGCAGGTACCGGCCGTGACCATCACCGACTACCCACGTTTCGCATACCGCGGGATGATGCTCGACGTCGCCCGCAGTTTCTACCCGATGAACGAGGTCAAGGCGTACATCGACGCCGCGGCCCAATACAAGATCAACCGCCTGCACCTGCACCTGACCGACGACCAGGGCTGGCGGATCGTGATGGACAACCCCGCGTCCAACCCCGCAGGGATCGACTACTCGCTGCTCACCCAGGTCAGCGGCCGCACGGCGATGACCTACAGCCCCAGCGGCCAGCTGATGGGCACCGAGCTCGGCGTCACCGGCTTCTACACCAAGGCCGACTACGCCGAGATCGTCCGCTACGCGGGCGTCAACGGCATGACGGTGGTCCCGGAGATCGACGTGCCGGGGCACACCAACGCCGCGCTGCACGCCATCCCGCAGCTGAACACCGCGGGCGCGCAGCCGAAGCCGGCCCCCGGGCAGCAGACCGTCCCGCACAACGGCACCGGCAACGTCGGCTACTCCTCGCTCGACGCCGACAGCCCCGCCACGTACGAGTTCGTCCGGCAGGTGCTGACCCAGATCGCGGCCATGACGCCCGGCCCGTACCTGCACATCGGCGGCGACGAGGCCCACGTCACCAGCCACGCGGACTACACCACGATGGTGAACAACTTCAACGCGACTGTCGCGTCGCTCGGCAAGACCGTGGTCGGGTGGAACGAGTACTCCGGCACGACGCTGCCGCAGAACGACGCCGTCGTGCAGTACTGGAACGGCGACCGCACCGCGGTGGCCACCGCGGTGAACAACCGGGGCGCCAAGGTGCTCCTGTCCCCCGCGCCGCACACGTACGTGCCGCAGAAGCAGGACCCGCGCCAGCCGCAGGGCGGCACATGGGCGTGCGGCGGGCCGTGCGGTCTCGACCGGCACTACAACTGGGACCCCGGCACCTTCATCCCGAACATCGCCGAGAGCAGCGTGCTCGGCGTCGAGTCGGCCCTGTGGGGCGAGTGGATCCGCCGCCTCGGGCAGGCGCAGTACTACAGCTACCCGCGGCTCATCGCCACCGCCGAGGTGGGCTGGACCCCGCAGGCTCAACGCGGCTACGCCGACTTCACCACCCGGCTGTCGGTGGCCGGCGGCCGGCTGACCGTCCAGGGAATCAACTTCTTCCCCACCGCCGACGTCCCGTGGCGGCGCCAGGTCATCGCTAGGCCGGCCACCGTGACCGTCGGCGCTCAGGCCGACGCCACCTGGACGGTCACCGCCCCCGGCGCCGCGTCCGCCGACCTGATCGCCACGGTCACCTGGAGTGACGGACGCGTCGAGTCGCTGCCGGTCACCGCGACCCGGGAGGCGAACATCACGGCGATGCAGATCAACAGCGCGTTCACCGTGGTGTCCCGGCGTACGTTCGCGGCGGCCGGCACCTACACCGGCACGCTGTCGGTGCGCTCGGCCGGACAGGCCCCGATCACCCGGGCACTGACCGTCACCGTGCGCGCCACCTGACCGCGGCGTCGCCGCCGTCGCCCCGCCCGGAGCGACGGTGGCGACCGGCGCCGACACGGGGAAGGCATGATGGTGCGGTGATGGAACGCCCGGATGCCATGCAACGCGTGCGGCGAGCGCACACCGAGACCCTGCTGGCGCAGCTGCGCAGTGCCGGGCCGCTGAGCCGGGCAGAGCTGATCCGGCTGACCGGGCTGTCGCGCACGACGCTGTTCGACATCATCGGCGACCTCATCACCCGCGGCGTCGTCGTCGAACGCGAACCCGAGCTGTCCGGCCAGCGCGGACGCGGACGGCCGACCTCGACGGTCAGCCTCAACCCGTCCGCCGGCCGGATCATCGGTATCGACCTCGCCCGCGCGAGCATCACCGTCGTCATCGCCACGCTCGGCCACGACATCCTGGCCAGCGGCACCCGCGCCGTCACGCTCACCGCGGGACCGGCCCGGCGCGCCGACGCGGCCGGCAAGCTCATCGACGACCTCGTCCGCGAGCACGACATCGACCTGCGGGCCCTCGAGGCGATCGGCATCGGCCTGCCCGGCCTCGTGACCGGGCGCGGCCGCCCGGCCGGCGGCGGCGGCTCCTCGGCGACCGCCAAGCAGATCAGCACCCGCATCCACGAACGCTACGGCGCGGCGGTGATCACCGACAACAACTCGCGGCTGGCCGCCCTCGCGGAGGGCACCTGGGGCGCGGCCCGCGACGTCCGTGACGCCGTCTACGTGCGGTGGAGCGATGGCGTGGGCGGCGGCTTCATCGTCGACGGCCAGCTGGCCCGCGGCGCGCACGGCGCCGCCGGCGAGATCGGGCACGTCAGCGTGGACCCGGACGGCGATCCCTGCCCGTGCGGCGGACGCGGCTGCTTGGAACTGCTGATCCGCCCGTCCGCACTGATCGAGCAGTGCGCCCGCCGCGGCGTCACGGTGCAGGATCCGGCCGACCTGGTCGCGCAGGCGCAGGCCGGCGTGCCGGCCGTACGGGAGGTGCTGCACGACGCCGCGGTGCTGCTCGGTCAGGTGCTGTCGGGCTCGGTGGTGCAGCTCGACCCCGGCACGATAGCCATCGGGGGCCTGCTGGCCCAGGCCGGCGACACGGTGCTCGAACCGGTGCGCACCGCGATCGCCCGGCTGGCGATCCCCCGTCATCCCCGGCGCGTGGACGTCGTGCCCGCCCAGTTCGGTGACGAGGGCGGAGCGATGGGCGCGGTGGCGGCCGCCCTGCGGTTCACCGCGTCCGAATCCCTGCTGCCGACCCGGCCGCTGACGTAGCCGTAGCCGCAGCGACGGCGCGCAGGAGACAAATCAGCCGGCGCAGCACCCACAGGTCCTCGGCCACCGCTGTCGCCCGGCTAGTCGGCCGCGGACAGGACGGTGAGCAACTCGGCGACCACATCGGTCATCGCCTCCCGGCCGGCCGCCAGGTATCGCCGCGGGTCCGCCGAGGCAGGCAGGGCCCCGCGGACCGCGTCGGTGAACGCGACGTTGAGCGCGGTGCCGACATTGATCTTCACCATGCCGCGGGCGGCGGCGGCCCGGAGCTGCTCCAGCGGGACCCCGGACGAGCCGTGCAGGACCAGGGGTACCGGCACGGCGTCGCGAATCGCGGTCACCAGGTCGAGGTCCAGCGAGGCCGTCCGCTCGGCCATGGCGTGTGAGCTGCCCACCGCCACGGCGAGCGCGTCGACTCCGGTCTCGGCCACGTATCGGGCCGCCTCGGCCGGGTCGGTGCGGACCCCGGCGGCGTGGGCGCTGGCCGGGGCGTCTGGTTTCCCGCCGACGTAGCCGAGCTCCGCCTCCACCCACAGCCCGCGGTCGTGCGTCCACTCGGCGGCCTTGCGGGTGGTGGCGACGTTTTCCGCGTACGGCAACGCGGAGGCGTCGACCATCACCGAGCTGAAGCCGGCGACCGGAGCCTGCATCAGCAGGTTCAGGTCGTCGACGTGGTCCAGGTGCAGCGCCAGGTCCGCGGACGCCCGATGCGCGATGTCGGCGGTGGCCGCGGCGATGGCCGACACGCCGCCGTGGTAGCGCGCCGCGTTCTGGCTGATCTGCAGGATGGCCGGCCGGCCGGCACGCTGCGCGGCGGCGGCGATCGCCTGCGCGTGCTCGATCGTGATGACGTTGAAGGCGAGCACACCGGTACCGGCGGCGCGCGCGGCGGCCACCAGGTCGGCGGTGGATACGAGGGTCATCGGAAGTCCTCAGGCGGTCGGTGCGGGCAGGACGACGGCGCGCGAGAGCAGCCGCGGCCGGTCCGGGTTCAGGCCGCGGCGCACGGCGAGCTCGACCGCGAGCCGCTGGGCGGTGGTGAGATCGGCCATGGCGTCGATGCCGTTCTGCACCACGAGCGCGCCCGAGGCGGCGAGGTCCTCGCGGAGTCCGGGCACCGGCTCTCCGAAGATCCACACCACCGACCGGTGGTCCACCACGCTGATCGGGCCGTGCCGGAACTCCATGGCGGGGTAGGACTCGGCCCACACCTGCGCGGCCTCCCGCACCTTCAGGGCCGCCTCGTGTGCCACGCCCACCGTCCAGCCGGTGCCGAGGAAGGTGAACTGCTGCCGGTCGGCCAGGGCCGGGTCGAGCGGCGCGTTCAGCGACGCCTGCGCCTCGAGGACGGCCGGCGTGAGGTTCTCGCCGAGGCCGGCCCGCCACGCGGCCAGCGCGGTGGTGGCGAAGCGGGTCTGCACCACCGACTCCTCGTCGGCGAAGTCCAGCACCACACTGGCGTTCGCGAGCTTGGCCGCGGGCCGGTCGGCAGCGGTCGTGATGACGGTGGAGCGGCTGTCGGCCGGCAGCTGACCCAGCAACCGCAGGATCTCGGTCGTGGTGCCGGAGCGGGTGATGGCGACCACCCGGTCGTAGTAGCGGCGGGCCGGGAACTCCGACGCCGCGAACGCGTCGGTCTCACCCTGACCGAGCGCCTCGCGCAGCGCCGCGCAACTCTGCGCCATGAAGAAGGACGTACCGCAGCCGACGACCGCGACCCGTTCGCCCAGGCGCGGGAGCATCTCCGTGGCACGGGACCGGGCGATCAGATCCGCGGCGCGGCGCCAGGTCTCGGGCTGGGCGGCGATCTCGGAGGCGACGTGGAACACGATTCCTGCTTTCTGTCGGTGTGGTGCGTCTACAGCTGTTCGACAGTGGCCACGGTCAGCAGCCGGGCGGCCACGGCGTCGTCGTACTCGCCGGCGTAGGGACAGGCGACGGCCGCTGCGGAAACGGCCACGGCCCGGGCGAAGACCTCGGGCCACGGCGTCCCGGCGACCAGACCGGCCGCGAGCACGGCGGCCAACGCGTCTCCGGCCCCGGTCGGGTTGCCGTGCACGGCCTCCGGAACGCGGGCGTGGTAGGTGGCCCCGCCGGCTACCGCCACGAAGCCGTCGGCGCCGCGGGACACCACGCCGGCTCCGGCGCCGTCACGCACCAACCGGTGCGCCACCGCCACGGCGTCGTCACGGGTGCGCACGGGCCGGCCGAGCAGCCCGGCCGCCTCTTCGGCGTTCGGTTTCGCCACCGCCGGCCCGGCTGCCAGGGCGCCGAGCAGGGCGGGTCCCTCAGCGTCCACTATCGCCTCGGCGCCGGCGGCCCGGGCGACCGTGACGAGATCGGCGTACGCGCTCTCGGGCACGCCCGGCGGCCGGCTCCCGGACAGCACCACGACCCGCGCCTGCCGGACCTGGCTCGCGAAGGTCGCGCGGAACTCCGCCCACTCCGCGCCCGTGACGGGCGGACCGGGCTCGTTGAGGACCGTCGCCGAGCCGCCGGCGACCACGGTCACCGTCCGGCGGGTCTCGGCGGCCAGCCGGGTGAACCGCGCCGGCAGGCCGGCACCGGTCAGTTCGGCCTCGAGACGCTCGCCGGTGGCGCCGCCGGCGAGACCCAGGACCAGGACCGGGGCACCCAGCCGGTGCAGCACCCGGGCCACGTTCACGCCCTTGCCCCCGGCGCGGGCGATTACCTCCGAGACCCGGTGCGAGCTGCCCGGAACCAGCGCCGGCAAGGCATAGGTGAGGTCGAGAGCCGGGTTGAGCGACACCGACGCGATCACTTGACCGACCCCGCGGTGAGGCCGCCGACGACCTTCCGCTCGATCAGCGCGAACAGGATGATCACCGGGATGGTGGCCACCACGGACGCGGCGAACAGTTGTCCCCATTCGATCTGGTAGCCGCCGAGGAAGCTGTCGAGCACCACGGTCAGCGGTTGCTTGTCCGGATCGGACGTCAGGATCAACGCGACGACGAACTCGTTCCACGCCGAGATGAAGGTGAAGATCAGCGCGGTGACGATGCCGGGCCAGGCGAGCGGCAGGGTGATCCGGAACAGCGCTCCGAGCCGGCTGCTTCCGTCCACGGTGGCCGCCTCCTCCAACTCCGGCGGGATGGAGCTGATGTAGGCGTTGAGGATCCACGTCGCGAACGCCAGGTTGAACCCCGCGTTGACCAGCGTCAGCCCGAGCACCGAGTTGTTCAGGCCGAGCGCAACGAACTCCCGGTAGATGCCGACCAGCATCGCGGTGGGCTGGAACATCTGGGTGACGAGAACCAGCAGCAGGAACACCATCCGGCCGCGGAACCGGTACCGCGCGGTGTAGTACGCCGCGGGCAGCGCCACGAGCAGGACCACCAGGGTCGCGCCGGCCGCGACCTGCAGGCTGATCCAGAGGTTGGCGCCCAGGCCGCTGGTCCACAGGCTGACGAAGTTCGACCAGTCGAACTCCGACGGCAGGTAGTTCGGGTCCTTGAGCTGGTCGGACGGGCGCGCGGCAGCGACCACCATCTCCAGGTACGGGAGCAGGAAGAGGGCGGCGATCGCGTACGCGATGACGGCAAGAATGATCTTGCGGGCCGAGGGGCGGGGCTTGACGCGACGCGGGGGTCGGCGCATGGGGCTCGGCGCGACGGCTGTGGTCATGACTGCACCTGTGATTTTCCGCTGCTGGCCTTGACGAAGAGCCCGACGAGCACGATGACGATGCCGAAGTTGACCACCGACATGGCCGCCGACTCGGCGATCGACGACGACTTCAACTGGTACATGAAGATGGTGGTGGTGGCGGTCTCGTCGCCCGGCCCGCCGCCGGTCATGGCCCAGATGATCGGGAAGCTGTTGAAGACGTTCATGATGTTGATCAAGGTGGCCACGAGCAGCGCCGGGCGCAGCAGCGGCAGGGTGACTGAGAGATAGGTACGCCACGCGGACGCGCCGTCGAGCACAGCCGCCTCGTAGACGTCGCCGGGGATGCCCTGCAGGCCGGCCAGGATGGCGTAGGTGGTGAACGGCACCGACACGAACACCGCGACGCCCATCATCCACCAGATCGCGACGGACGGCCGGCCGAGCCAGTCCGCCTGCGCGGTGCCGAGCTCCGTCAGCACCCCGATGTCGTGCAGGAAGATGTTGATCAGCCCGGACCGGGAGTCGAGCATCCAGCGGAACACCACGGCGGTCATGAAGACCGACGCCGCCCACGGCGCGATGAGGGCCCAGCGAGCCACCCTGCGGCCGGGGAAGCTCTGGTTGAACAGCTGCGCGAGAAGCAACGAGACGATCACCGTGACCGTCACGACGACCACGACCCACAGGACCGTGCGCATCACGACGGCGCGGAGCGACGGCTCCTGGAGCAACGCTTCGAAATTCGCGAAGCCCACGAAGCCGTGGTCGAAGCCGATCGCGTCGATCTCGTGGAACGCGGTGCGGAACATCAGGACGACCGGCACCAGCACCACGCCGATGATCAGCAGGATCGCCGGCCCGATCCAGATCAGCGGCTCCAGCCCTGCCCACCGGGAGCGCCGGCGACGGCGTGGCGGGCCGTCCGGCTTGGCACTGACCGCGGCCGGGGGCCGCGGCAGCGTCGCAGTTCTTGCCATTCTCAGTCCCATCCGGGCGTCGGACGGTGACGCGCGGGCTCGGGGCAGCCGCGCGCCACCGTGGTCTACGCGGGGCCGGTCAGCGCCCGGTCGCCTTGGCCTGCAGGTCGCCGAGCACGGTTGCCGGGTCGTCCTTGACGGCCAGGCCGATGCTCTTCTTGACCGCGGGCAGGACGGTCGCGGTCCACTTCTCGTCGCTCGGGAACTGCACGGACTGCGGCAGCAGGCTGGAGAACGTGCCCAGCACCGGGTCGCTCTTCAGGCTGTCCAGCGCCGACTGGGTGCCGGGCAGCAGGGCGTACTGCTTGGCGAACGACAGCTGGTATTCGTCGCTGAGCGCGAAGTCCATGAACTTCTTGATCGCCGCGGCCTTGCCGGCGTCGTCGGTCTTGAAGGCCTGGATCGCGTCGGCCACGCCGAGCGTCTGCTGGACCGGGCCGGTCTTGCCGGGCACCGGGGCGGTGGCGTAGTCGGTCTCGCCGAGCTTGCCGGCCTTCGCGATGGTGGCGGTGAGGAACGGGCCGTTGAACTGCATGCCGACCTTGCCCGCGGCGAAGTCGGCGGCAGAGTTGGCCGTCCGGTCGTAGGTCGCCGGGTTGGGCTGGGTGAGGCCGGCGCCGACGAGATTCTTCAGGAACGTGAAGGTCTCGACGTTCTGCGGGCTGTCGATGGTGTACTTGTCACCGGTCTTCCAGCCACCGCCGTTGCCCAGCATCCACAGCGTGGACTCGGCCTGCGCCTCCTCCGGTCCCAGCGGCAGGGCGTACGGGATGTAGTTCTTGGCCTTCAGCGCCTTCGCGGCCGTCTCGAGCTCGGCCCAGGTGGTCGGCGGCTTGGCGATGCCGGCCTCGGCGAACGCTTTCTTGTTGTAGAACATCGCCCGGGCCGAGGTGACGAACGGCGCGGCGTACTGCACGCCGTCGACGCTGAGCGCGTCCTTGAAGGTCGCGGTGCCGGCGTCGGGTTTCGACATGACCTCGGAGAGCGGCGCGATCAGCTTGTTCGTCGCGTACTGCGGGTAGAACACGCCCTGGAGGATGTCCGGGTAGTCCTTGTTCTGCAGCTGCGTCTTGACCTTGGTGTCGTAGTCGGTCCAGTTGATGGTGGAGACCTCGACCGTGATCGTCGGGTTCTGCGCGTGGAACGCGTCGGCGATCTGCTGCCAATACTTCTGCGTGGTGTCGGCCGGGCCGGTGCCGTAGTCGGCGCCGACGAGCTTGAGGGTGACCGACCCGTCGGATGAGGACTCTCCCGAAGAACCACAGCCGGAGATCAGGAGTGCCGCCGCGGTGGCAGCGGCGAGCGCCACGCCCAGACGTCGATTCATATATGCCTCTTCCCGTGTTGGAAGCCGTGAGAGCGCATGAGTTTTTATGACGCGAAAGTGCCAGAGTCAGTCAAGATATTGCAGACCCTAGGGGCCGATGGCCGGGGCGTCAAGGCTGTCGGCGACAAGTTGAGCCTTGACCTCAGCTGAAGGTTGCAGGAAGTTGCATCGACCCTCTTGACGGCGTCACGCCGCGTTCTTACTGTCGTCCCACATCGGACGTCAGATGTCTACCACGGTCGCGATGCCCTGGCCATGCCCCGCTCGGTGCCACCCGCTCCCGCACTCCCCGACCCCCGGAGGCCCGTAACCGATGAAGTCATCCGCCCGTTCCTGTCTCACCGCGATCCTGGTGGCCGCCGCCTGCCTTCAGATACCCACCGCCGCCCAGGCGGCCAACCCGGCGCCACCGGTCGCGCCGAGCGTCCGGCAATGGACCGGCGGCGAAGGCGCCTTCACCCTGACGACGTCCTCGCGCATCCTGGTGGACCCCGCACAGACCGCCGCGCTGACCCCGGCGGCCGAAACCCTGCGTGCCGACCTCGGCGCGATCAGCGGCATCACCGTGCCGCTCGTCTCGTCGGCGACGCCCCGGGCCGGCGACATCCTGCTCAGCACGACCGGCGCCGACGCCGGCGTCGGCGCACAGGGCTACGTGATGGCCGTCGGCACGCACCTGGCGATCCGCGGGCCCGCCGCCGCCGGCGTCTACTACGGCACACAGGCGCTGCTGCAGATCATCAAGCAGAGCGCGACCCGGACCAGCGTGCCGGCCGGCACGATCCGCGACTTCCCGCAGTTCCGCGAGCGCGGCGTGATGCTCGACGTCGGCCGGCACTACTACGACATGGACTACCTGGAGAACCTGCTCCGTCGCATGTCGTGGCTGCGCCTCAACACCCTGCACCTGCACTTCACCGAGTGGAACGGCTTCCGGCTGCGCAGCGACCGCTACCCCGGATTGGCCTCCGCCCAGTCCTACAGCAAGGCCGACCTGCGCCGGCTGCAGGACGTCGCCCGCCGGTACCACATCACCATCGTCCCGGAGATCGACCTGCCGGGTCACGCGACCGCGATGACCACGTACGACCCGACGATGCGCTTCTCCTGCCAGTCGATGAGCGTCGCGCCCTGGCCGGGCGGCGAGCTCGGCGGCTGGACGCTGAACCTGACCAAGCAGAACGCCCGGGACTTCGCCATGAACCTGCTGGACGAGTTCGTGCCGCTGTTCGACGGCCCGTACTTCCACATCGGTGGCGACGAGTACCAGAACGACGCCGCGAAGAACGCCTGCCCCGAGCTGGTGGACTACGCCCGCAGCCGCGGCTTCCCGTACCCGGGTGACGTCTTCACCGAGTTCATGAACCTGATGAACGACAAGGTGCGGTCGTACGGCAAGGCCACCCAGATGTGGAACTGGTGGGAGACCAACGGCCAGCAGACCAGTATCAAGCCGTCCACGCAGATCGTGCTCACGCCGTACACCGGCACGCTGAGCTACTTCTACAACCTCGGCTACACGGTGTCGGCCATCCCGGAGAACACCCTGTACGTGACGCCGGGCCTCAACCTGTTCGTCAACTCCAAGAACGTCTACGAGAACTGGGTGCCGGACACCAACGCCAAGGTCAACGGCTATCGGATGGCCCGTTGGTCCGACCAGCGCGAGTTCCAGACCGACGAGTGGTTCGACCAGTACGCGACCCGGCCCATGGAGGTTCTCGCCGAGCGGGTGTGGGGCGGCCCTCGATCCGCCACCGTGGAGGCGTACTTCGCGCGGGTGGACGCGATCGGGGACGCGCCCGGCGTGCCGACGGTGACCCAGCTCAACGACGACCAGCTTCAGTACGCGGGCGCGTGGAACCGCAGCACCGGCGGCGCCCGGCAGTTCCAGGGCGACGACCGTTACAGCAGCACCGCGGGCAGCACCGCCGAACTGCGGTTCACCGGCACCAAGGTCAAACTGTTCGGGGCGCGGGCCGCGAACCACGGGCGGGCCGGCATCTCGATCGACGGCGGCCCGGAGACCGTTGTCGACCTGTACTCCGCCACCCGGATGGACCAGGCCCATCTGTTCACCAGCGGTCCACTGGCGCAGGGCCAGCACACCCTGCGCATCCGGGTGCTGAACACTCGCAACGCCGCCTCGACCGGCACCGCGGTCGCAGTGGACAAGGCCGAGGTGTCCTCCATCGCCGTGCAGGCCGGCGCCTTCGACCCGGCGGTGGAGTACCGCATCCTCAACCGCAACAGCGGCAAGGCGCTCGAGGTGCCGGCCGGTGCCGGGGACGGCGGCCACGCCATCCAGTGGACGAACAACGGCGCCCTGCACCAGCGCTGGACCCTCACCGACGCCGGCAACGGCTACTACCGCATCGCCAACCGCAGCAGCGGCAAGGTACTGGACGTGTTCGGCAGCCAGACGGCGGACGGCGCGGACGTCATCCAGTGGGCCTGGACCGGCAACGACAACCAGCTCTGGAGCATCGTTCCGGAGGGCGGCTACCACCGGATCGTCAATCGAGCTACCGGCAAGGCGCTCACCGTGGCGGGCTCCGACCTGACCGACGGCGCGGACGTCGTGCAGTCGACCTACACCGGAGGAAACCACCAGCAATGGACACTCACCCGATGAGACGGACAGGTAGTTTCATCATCGCCGGGCTGATGCTCGTGCTCGGCATGTTGATACCGTCGTCGGCCGCGCAGGCGGCGACCGCGACGACCGTGAACTATGCGGTCAACCAGGCCTTCGACGGCAGCAGCACCTTCGTCGACCGGTCCGCCGATGTGTCCCGGGTGGCCGGGCTGACGCAGGGCAGTATCGCCGTCCGGTTCCGGACCTCGAGTCCGGCCACGGCGAAGACGCTGTTGAGCGCATCGCACACCGCGGACGAGTCCAGCAACATCTCGCTGACCCTCAACGGTGGGACGGTGTACTTCGAGAACCGGGAGAACGGCGTCAACGCCACCCGGCTGAACTCGTCGGGCGGACCGTTCAACGACGGTCGCTGGCACGTCGCCATCGTCACCGTCGGCGCCGGGGGCACCCGGCTGTACGTCGACGGCACGCTGCGGGCCTCGGCCCCGTCGACGCGGTTCTTCTCGAACGTCACCGGCCTCGACGGCATGTGGATCGGCCGCAACGTCGACTCGCGGGGCGCTGAGTGGCACTACGACGGCGACATCGACTTCGTCCGGGTGTACGGCACGCCGCTGCCGGCCGGCGAGATCAGCGACCTCAGCATGCGCATCGACTACACGATCCCGTTCCTGGACCTCAAGGACGACACCGCCCGCCAGGTACTCACCGACCGCCAGGCCGGGCAGTACCTCGGTCAGCCCGACTCGGTGCTGCTCGACGACGGCCGGACGATCTTCACCGTGTACCCGCGCGGCCACGGCGTCGGCCCGGTGGTGCTCAAGCGCAGTGACGACGGCGGTCGCACCTGGTCGGGCCGGCTGCCCACCCCGGCGAGCTGGGAAACGAGCCAGGAGACACCGACGCTCTACAAGGTGGCCACGCCGGCCGGCCGCAACCGCCTGCTGCTGGTCAGCGGACTGCCGCGCAGCCCCGGCGGCTTCAAGACCGCGTTCTCCGACGACAACGGCGCGTCCTGGTCGGAGTTCACCCACCACTTCGCCGGCTCCGGCTTCAACGGCTGGGTCGCGCACGCCGCCCTGACCCGGCTGAAGACGGCGGACGGGTCCTGGGACTTCCGGTACATGGGCGTCTTCCACGACGGCGCGTACGACAACTGGAAGACCTACCTGACCTTCGACGCCGCGGGCAACGCCGTCTGGAGCACACCCACCCGGCTGCTCGCACCGCACAACGCCATCGAGAAGTTCGCCGGCCTGTGCGAGATCGAGATCATCCGCTCCCCCGACGGGCGCCAGCTGGCGCTGCTCGCCCGCGCACAGCACAAGAGAACCAACGCCATGGTCGCGTTCTCCGACGACGAGGGCAACACCTGGACCGAGCCGCGCGAGATGCAGGGCGCCCTGATGGGCGAACGGCACGCCGCGACGTACGACCCGGCGAGCGGCAGGCTCGTCATCACCTTCCGCGAGATCATCCGCAACAGCGTCAGCAACACCGGCGCTTGGCTCGCCGGTGACTGGGTGGCGTGGGTCGGAACCTATGACGACCTGGTCAACTCCCGCGAGGGCCAGTACCGGGTCCGGCTGATGGAGGACTTCACACCCTCGGCGCGAAGTGGCGACACCGGCTACGCCGGCAACGTCGTCCTGCCCGACGGTACTTTCGTCCTCACCTCCTACGGCTACTTCGACCGGACCGACACCAGCAACCCGTACATCATGACTGTCCGGTTCACGCTCGCCGAGCTCGACGCCCGAAACGGCTCGTTCGACCCGAACGCCTCCTACGCGATCAGGAACCGGGCGAGCGGCAAGGTCATGGAGGTCGCGGTCAGCGCGCCCGGCGACGGCGGCGACGCCGTGCAGTGGACCGACAACGGTGGCGCGCACCAGCGATGGTCGATCACCCCCACCAGCGACGGGTACTACCGAATCATCAACCGCCGCAGCGGCCGGGCACTCGACGTCACCGGCAGCTCCACCGCGGACGGCGCCGACGTGATCCAGTGGACCTCGACCGGCCGGGCGAACCAGCAGTGGCGGATCACCCGGTCCGGCGCGCACTACGTCATCACGAACCGCAACAGTGGCCTGCCACTGGACCTTCTCGGCCCGGTGGCGAGCGACGGGACGGACATCGTCCAGCGGACCGCCAACGGCGGAACCGGTCAGCAGTGGTCCATCTCGTGAGCTAGGTGACTGGTGTTGAACGATGGCCGCCACTTCGTGGCGGCCATCGTTCTTCATCTACTGACGTTGCCGACGGCGCGACGGCGGTCGGCACGAACTCTGTTCCTCAGGTGCCGGAACGGTCAGCCGATCACCCACCGCTGGAGCGTGCTGCCGGTGTCCGGCTGCTGAGTGACCGGGGCGCCGTCGGTCAGGGAACCCGCGGTGAGCAGGAGGCCGCTGCGGACAGAGGCCATCGTGTAGGCGCCGTCGGCTCGCGGGGTCATCCGCCACCGCTGGTTGGTGCCGCCGGTGCAGGTCCACTGGATGATCCGGGCGCCGGCGGTGGTGACGCCGCCCTCGACGTCGGCGCACAGCCCCGACTCGCGGTTGGCAAGGGTGTAGGAGCCGTCGCTCTGCTGGGTGAGGATCCAGCTCTGGTTCGCGCCGCCGTTGGTGGCGTACGTGATGAGCTGGGTGCCGGCGACGGTGCTGTGCCCGGGGTTGTCGAGCGCCTTCCCCGAGACGGTGAGGGTGCGGGCGCCGCTCGGTGCGTCGCCAGTGGCGGTGACCGTGACGGTCTGCTCGCCGGCCGTGCGCCCGGCGCCCACGATGGTGCCGCTGGTGTCGGTCCAGGCGCGGACGGGAGTGGTCTCGGCGAGCCGGCCGGCCGTGGCGGAGAGGCCGATGACCAAACCGCTGTGCCGGTTCACCAGGCGGTACGTGCCCCCGCTCGGCACGATCCACCACTGTTGCCCGACGGCCGCCGTGCCGGCGCCGGGAGCGGTGACGGTGGGCGCGGTCCCCCAGGCACGGCCGGCCGGGGCGCCGGGCACGCCGAGCAGGTTGCCGGTGGCGGCGTTGGCTATCCGGTAGGCGCCGTCGCCGGTCGGGGTGAATCGCCAGCCGTCCAGGCCTGTTCCGGTGGCGCCGGCCGACGAGGTGGTGGCGGATCCGCCGGCGACCTGGGCCAGGACACGGCCGTTGCCGTTGGCGATCCGGTAGGTCCTGGCGGGATCGAAGGGCACGACCGCGGGGATCGAGCCGGTGATGGTGACGTTGACGTATTCGCCGGAGGCGCCGCCCGAGCACCCGAAGGAACAGTAGGAGCGGAAGCTCTTGCCGACGATCCGCGAGCTGGTCTTGCTGGTGCTGTCGAGGAACCACCGGTACCACGACGCGTTGCGGTAGCTGCCGGTGTCGCCGATCAGCGTCCACTTCTGCGTGGCGAGGTTGTCGGTGGCGTAGAACTGCTGCGGCGCGTTGCCGGACTGGTCGACCGCCTGCGGCTGACCGATGTAGAGGCCCAGGTGGGCGTTGTAGGTGATGTCCATGACGAACAGCGGCGAGGTGGGCGGGGTGGTGCCGGCCGCCACCTGCTGGTCGACGGTGCCGGGGGTGGTCGGCTTGTATTCCTTGTCGACGGCGACGTAGCCGGTCGGCGCGGTCGCCGTGACCGGCATCAGGGTGCTTTCCCGGCCGCCGACTCCGGGTTCCGACCAGGCCCCGTTGTACCACTTGCGCCAGGAGCCGGGCGCCATCTTGCCCGCCATGGGCGCCCGGGCGACGTGCCCGTAGAACGCCTTCCAGCCGCCGTACTTGTCAACGATGCGCGAGCCGTAGAAGGCGTAGAAGTAGCCCGAGGCGGCGTCGACGTACAGGCGCTGATCGCCGTCGCCGTAGTGGTAGGTCTGCTGCGGGAAGGCCACGTTGTCGCCCCGGTCGGTGCTGTACGGCGACGTGATGACGTGGTCCCTGATGGTCCAGGTGCGGCCCTGGTCGGTGGAGACGGCGTAGTCGATGCCGTCGTAGTGGATGCCGTCGCCGAAGGGCTGCGGGGTGAACTCGTTGTGGACCAGCCCGTACCAGTGGCCGGTGTCCGGGTCCACCCAGACGCCGGACAGCACGCAGAAGTTGCGCTGCGAGTAGCCCGAGCCGCTGGGCGCGTACGTCGACTCCACACCGGTGGGGCTGTTGTTGCACAGCGCCGTGGTGTCCGGGTTGGTCCCGGCGTCGCTGACGGCGGCTCGCGACGCCGAGTCGAAGTCGGCACCGGTGTAGAAGCTCCACGAGCGACCGTCGTTCGGTCCGTACAGCGAGTGGGACTGCTGGTAGTAGAAGGTGCCGTCCTTGTCGATGAACGGGAAGGCCGGAGTGTCGTCCGGGCGGGTCCATGACGATCTGCTGTCGACGCTGACGGTGAACGAGCCGGGCACTGCCGCCGACGCTGCCGAAGCGGTCAGCGGGGCGCTGGTCAAGATCAGGGCGACGGTCAATGTCACGCGGGCTGACGGTCCGTGGCGATGACGCATGAGACCTCCCTGTGGCGGAGCGCTCAGCATGGCAGGAATTGATACCCATAACAACCACTGCCATCGATTGAAGCGCAACCCGGGGCCGCAGATCATGTTACCCATGCCATAGATGCCCGGGCATCGCCCCGCTACCTCTTGACCGTCCTAGCCGGGTCGATGCCGCCGCCCCGCACGCTGAAGATCAAGTTAGACCTGTACGACGTTCACGCCGGCCTGCTCGATGAGTTGCACCGCGTCCTGGTCCGCCGCCTTGTCGGTGATCAGGGTGTCGACGTTGCCCAGCGGGCAGATCCGGTTGAACGTCCGGCGGCCGATCTTCGAGGAGTCCGCCACCACGATCGTCCGGGCGGCGCTGGTCACCATGATCTGGTTGATCGCCGCCTCGCTGTCGTTGTGCGCGCTGGCGCCGTGCTGGTGGTCGATCGCGTCCACGCCGAGGACCACCAGGTCCAGCGCCACCGAGGTGAGCATCGTCTCGGCGATCCGGCCGACCAGCTCGTACGACTGGGGGCGAGCCGTACCTCCGGTCAGCACCACCCGAAGGTGCGGCCGCACGATGAGCTCGTTGGCGATGTTCAGCGCGTTGGTCACCACGGTGACCGCGGGCGCCTGCCCGTTCGGGTCGGTCCGCAGCGCGAGCGCCCGGGCCACCTCGGTCGTCGTGGTGCCCCCGTTGAGCCCCACGGTGGCTCCGGCCGGGATCAGGTCCGCAGCGGCCGCCGCGATGCGGTGCTTCTCCGGCGCCTGCCGGACGGCCTTGTAGCGCAACGGCAGGTCGTAGGAGACGCTGCTGGCGACGACCCCGCCACGGGTGCGGGTGACCAGCTGCTGGGTGGCCAGCTCGTCGAAGTCCCGCCGGATGGTCGCCGCGCTCACGCCCAGCTCCCGGGCGGTGGACTCGATGTCGAGCTGGCCGGCGGCCGCCACCATCTCCAGGAGCCGGTGCCACCGCTCGTGCTGATTCACGTTTCACTCCGGTCCTCGGGCCTGCGCATGCGGCCATCCTTGCATCCTCGATGCAACGTCTGGGCGGCACCTTAGCTGCTTCCGGCCCTTCAACCCCCCATGTCCAGGCCGATCGATGATAAGAAATGCAACTAGATTGCCTCTGTATTTCATTTGCAGTCACGCTGAACGATCGTCACTGCACCTCGGGCAGCAGGGTGAGCAGCCGCTCCACCAGCCCAGGACTCCGCCAGGATCGGTGCCGGGCGAGACGCGGCTCGACCCTGTCACGGCCCGTTCGCGGCGCTCGCTGCCAGGTTCCGGTGACCCAGATCCCGATGGTCGTCGTGGCCGCGCGCGAGGCGGAGGCCGTTACCGCAGGAGCGGGGCGAGGCCGTCGAGAAGGCGCTGGAGGCCGAACTCGAAGAGTGTGTCCAGGTTCCAGACCCCGTCGTCGGCGGCGATGAAGCGGGCCAGCAGCGGAAGCCGCCCGTCGGCCAGGACCGCACCGATGCGTCCCTCCTGAGCCTCCAACCACTGAGCGTCGGTCAGGCCGCTGTCCTGCTCGGCCTGCGCCTCCTCGGCCCGGTTCACCGCCGTGCCGCGAACGTGGTTGGCCACCGTCACCGCCGCCGTGAACTGTGCGTTCAGGTCGAGCCCGCGTCCGTCCAGGGCCCGCATCATCCATTCGGTATGGACCATCGCGTGCGGGGCCGGCAGCGGCCGGGTGAAGGAGACCGCCTCGGCCAGCCAGGTGTGCCGACGGTACATCGCCCATTGCAGCCGGGCGATCGCCTCGAGGCAGGCCCGCCAGCCGTCGCGCTCCGGGGTGAGGGCCGGGGGCGGATTGTCGGCCATGACCTTGTCGATCATGAGCATCACCAGCTCGTCCCGGTCGGCCACGTACCGGTAGATCGCCATCGTCGGGATGCCGAGCCGACCGGCGAGCCGGCGCATCGACAGGCCGTGCAGCCCTTCGGCGTCGGCGGTGGCCACGGCGGTGGCGACCACCTGCGCACGGTCCGGGCCGGGTGCTCTGCCCACACCGGCGGCGGCCACCACGGTGCCGACGCCCCGTACGGGCTCGACGAGACCCCGCTCGCGCAGGGTCGCCAGGACCTTCGTCGCGGTCGCCATCGCCACCCCGTACTCAGCTATGAGCTGCCTCGTCGACGGGATCCTCGTTCCGGGGGCGAATTCGCCGGACGCGATCCGGCCGGCGAGATCGGCGGCGATCCGGCGGTACGGCGGTTCCTCCACAGCGGCCTCCCGTGCACTAGTGCAGTGACGATACCCCGAGAGAGGATACGGGGGACAGCCTCACTATTTTCCCTCATAGTGCACTCGTACCGTGTACAGCATGACTGATCTCGTGCAGCTGGGCCCGATGCGTAGGACCTACGACGATCCGGTGGCCGCGCTCGACGGCGTCGCCGTCGACCTCGCCCCGGGGGGTGTTCGCCGACGGCACCGAGCCGACGGCCACCGAGATGCCGCGACGAAGAGGCGGCGCGTGCCCGTGGTGGTCGCGAGAGGCTCGGCGTCATGAGTGCGCTCCGACCTGACCGGCAGGGCCGCGCCCGGGGTGTGGCCGCCCACCACGACGACGCCCGCATCAACGTCGTGGATGCGTTGCGCGGGATCGCGCTGCTGTTCATCCTGCTGGCCAACGTGTGGTACTTCAGCTCCGGATTCGAGTTCCACCTGGTCGACGATCCGGCGCACGGCACGGTCGACCGGCTGGTCGCAGGTGCGGCGGAACTGCTGTTCGCGATGAAGGCGTACCTGCTGTTCTCATTCCTGTTCGGCTACAGCTTCACCCTGCAACTCGACTCAGCGGCCCGGCGTGGGGTGACCTTCGGCCCGTCGTTCCTGCGCCGGCTGTCCGGGCTGTTCGTGCTCGGGGCGCTGCACGCGGTGCTGCTGTACCACGGCGACATCCTCACCACGTACGCGTTGCTCGGTCTCGTGCTGCTCGCCGCTCGACGGACCGAACCGCGCGCCGCCCTGCTCGCAGCGGCGGTCATCGTGGGCGTGGTCGCGACCGTGATCGGTCTGGCCGCGGTCCTCGGCGCCACGGTGGTCCCGGACGAGGCCGCCGCGATCGCCGCCGGTGCGCGTTCGACGGAGGCCCTACGCGGCGGGCTCGGTGACGTCGTCCTGGAGCACCTGCGCTCATTGCCGGCAATGCTCGGCGCACTCGCCGTGCAGGGGCCGTTGGCCTTCGCCGCGTTCCTGGTCGGCCTCGCCGCCGGCAGGCACCGGATGCTCGCCACCGTACCCACCCACGAGAACCTGCTGCGCCGCTGCGAGCGGGTCGGCTATCCGGTCGGCCTCGCCGGCGCCGCCGTGTTCGCCGTCGGCGGCGGCTCGGCGAGCATGACCGGGCTGATGGTCAGCGCCGTCACCGCGCCGTTCCTCGCCGCGGCCTACGCCGCGACCCTGCTGCGCCTGTTCACCCGGCGACCGCGCGTCGCGGACGCCCTGGCGCCCGCCGGACGCATGGCGTTGACGAACTATCTCGGCCAGTCACTCCTCTGCGTGCTCGTATTCACCGGCGTCGGGCTGGGCCTGGCCGGCCACACGTCGCCCGCGCAGACGCTGCTGATCGCACTGACGATCTTCGCGGTGCAGGTGGCGACCAGCGCGTGGTGGATGCGGCGGTTCCGGTACGGCCCCGTCGAGTGGGCGTTGCGCGCATGGACCCACCGCCGCTGGCCCGACCTGCGGCGATAGCCACTCCGGCCGCCGAGCGGATCGACGAGCCCGGCCGCGCGCTGCGTGGCCGGGCTCGTCGTCGGCGGTCACCGTGCTGGAGGCCGGGGGTGCCGGCCCGCCGGCACGTCCGCGACGTGCCCGGCGGATCCGACAGCGCGTCAGCGCGCGGTGAGGCGTGGTCACCGCCTGGATCGCGCAGACCCAAGCCGAACGCGCCCGCGCGGAAACCGATCTACGCACCATCGCGCGCACCACCCCGCGCCGGATGAGCCAAGGAGAGGTCACAACCCTGGTGACCGCGCTCGGCGGCATCACCACCGTGCACCGTAACGCCGACCCAGCCGACAAAGCCGAGGTCTACCGACGACTCGGAATTCCGACTGAACTGCCAGCCGGAACGCAAACGGTGCGCGCTGAAGTCGATCTCAGCGCACACCGTGGGGTTATCGTTTGTGTCCGAGGGGGGACTTGAACCCCCACGCCCTATACGGGCACTAGCACCTCAAGCTAGCGCGTCTGCCATTCCGCCACCCGGACCTGCACGTACCAGCCTACCCGGTCGACCAATGTGAGCTACTCACCGCATCAGTCGGCCTGGCGGGCCGCACGGGGCATTACTGTACACGGCCCAGAACGATCATGCACATCAGCTCCAGCGCGACACGTTTGCGCAGGTCAACGGCCACATAGATCGGGTGGGTAGCGCGCAACAGGCCATTCCGGGCAGCATTGTTCCCGTGTCCCACCCCTCCCCGTTGATCGCCACTCAACACCAGGCTCTCGCGCTGCGCGCCGCGGGTGACCTGACAAGCGCCCGCCGCCTGCTCGCCGACGCGATCATCGCGGCCCGCCCGGCGTACGGCGAGGACCACCAGGACGTCCTGGCCACCGGCCACCTGCTGGCCCGGCTGCACCGCGAGGCCGACGACCCGGCCGCCGCCCGGCGCGTACTCGAGGAGGCCTACGCGGCCGGCGAGCGCCGCCGCGGCGAGGCCGACCCGCTGATGCTCGCGCTCAGCTTCGACCTCGCCGGGGTGTCCGAGGAGCTCGGCAACCGGCACGAGGCCCGCCGCAACTACAGCCGCGTGGCGACCGCCGGGTCCGCCGTGCTCGGTCCGGACCACCCCGCGGTACGCGCAGCCCGCCAGTACCTCGGCGGCTCCGCCGCCGCTGCCGGAACGCACCCCGCTCCGCCCCCGCCCGACTACCCGACTCCGGGACGCCCCGGGCACCCTTATCCGGCAGTGCCCGGACATGCCGATCCGGCACCGCCGGGGGGCCCTGGCCCGGTCCGGCCCGGCCAACCCGGTCCCGCCTCTTCCGGCTACCCCGGGCACGGAGGGTCCGAGCCGACCGTCTCGCTGCGGCCTGTCCCACCGCCGCACCCGCACGCTCCGGCACCGCCCCGGCCCGTCGCCCCGGGTGCGCCCGTCGCGCATTCGCCGGCGCCCGGTTCACAGTGGGCTGCCCGCCCGGGCCCGGCACCGCAGACGCCCCGCGCCGGGCAGCCACCTCAGGCCGCGCCGATCGTTCCTCCGCCCTCGGTGCCGCCTGCCCCGCCCCAGCACCCTGCCGGCACCGGGCCGAGCGGACCCGCAAATCCGTGGGCGCCGCCCTCGCCGGCTGCATCAGAGGCGACGACCCGGTTCGCGCCCATCACGGAAGAGGCCACCTCCCGGTTCCCGGTAGTGCCCGTCGAACCCACCGCACCAGCGACACCGCCGACTGCCGGGGTCGCCCCGCAGACTCCCGGCGTCCGCCCGGTGCCCCCGGCCCACGGTGTCACCCCGGTTCCGTCGGCTCAGGGCGTGACCGCGGTTCCACCGGCTCCGGGCGCCACCTCACTTCCGCCGGGAACCTATGGTCGACCGGCCGTCGCTCCCGGCGTGACGCCGGTGCCGCCCCGCGCCCCGGTTGCCGCACCCCCGCACCCGGCGACCTCCGGCACGTC